>JAYSWK010000482.1:0-3419 GCA_043718085.1 Rhodobacterales bacterium | reverse complement strand
GGCCCGCTATGGCCTGCAGATCACGGCGGGGCAGATCGTTCTGTCGGGTTCGTTCATCCGCCCGGTCGAATGCCGTCCCGGCGACACGATCCTTGCCGATTTCGGCCCGCTTGGTACGGTGGGCTGTAGCTTTGCCTAGAGCGGGATGGGTTTTCATGGAACCAACACACAACGCAAAACGCGGTCGAGCGAATGCGAGAGGCAGCGGTTTGCGTTTCCGAGTAAACCCATCCCGCTTTAAGATTTCTTCTGCCTGAAAGGTCTGCGCCATGCCCGCTCCGTTCAACCCGTTCAAAGCCGCCCTTGCCGCCCGCACCCCGCAGATCGGCCTGTGGCTGGGATTGACCAGCCCCATGGTGGCCGAGCTTTGCGCCCTGGCCGGGTTTGACTGGCTGGTGGTTGACGGCGAACACGCGCCCAATGACATCCCCTCGATTCTGGCCCAGGTGCAGGCCATTGGCAGCCGCAGCCATGCCGTGGTGCGCCCGCCCGTGGGCGAGGTGCACCGGATCAAGCAGATCCTGGATATCGGCGTGCAGACGGTGCTGGTGCCGATGATCGAGACGGCTGAACAGGCACAGCTCATGGTGCGGGCCATGACCTATCCGCCGCAAGGCGTGCGTGGGGTGGGGGCGGCGCTGGCCCGCGCCTCGGACTATTCGGCGATCCCGGATTATCTGGTGACGGCCAATGACCAGACCTGCCTGATCCTGCAGGTCGAAAGCCGGGCGGCCATGGCCAATATCGACGCCATTGCCGCCGTGCCCGGTGTGGACGGCATCTTCATCGGCCCGGCAGACCTTGCCGCCGACATGGGATTTCTGGGCCGTCCCGCTGTGCCCGAAGTGCAAGCCGCAGTCGAGAACGGCATCGCCCGCATCCTTGCGGCTGGCAAGGCTGCGGGCATCCTGACGGGGGATGCGAAACTGGCGCAGCATTACCTGGACCTTGGCGCCACCTTTGTGGCCGTGGGCAACGATGTGAACCTGCTGATGACCGCAGCCACCCGGACGCGCCGCCAGTTTGCCGGCCTGCACGGTGCCCAGATCCCCCAGGGTTACTGAAACGCGACTGGGATGACCAGAATCGGACAGGCTGCCTCTTTCGGCCATTGCAACGGGTTTCCGGGCATGTAGGTTCATTATATGAACCATTGGTTTGAAATTTGTGTTGAAGCGGCGGAAGAAACGTGCCAGGTTCGCGGCAAGTTCACCCCTGATCCCGCAGGTTCCCATGGCGCGCATCCTGAACATCCTTCTGATTGGCACCTGCGATACCAAGGCCGATGAAATCCAGTTCCTGCGGGCTTGCATGGAAAGCCAGGGGGCCAAGGTCGCGATCATGGATGTGGGGGTCTTGGGCAAGCCGCGCTTTCAGCCCCAGATCACCAATGACGAGGTGGCGGCGGCGGCCGGCACCACGATCGCCGATATCGTGGCTTTGGGGGACGAAAACCTGGCCATGATCAAGGTGGCCGAAGGGGCCGTGGCCGTGACCCGCCGCCTTTATGCCGAGGGCCGTGTGCAGGGCATGATTGCGCTTGGCGGCTCGATGGGCACCGATCTGGCGCTGGATGTCGCGGCCTGCCTGCCGATCGGCGTGCCGAAATTCGTGGTTTCGACCATCGCATTCTCGCATCTTTTGCCGCCCGAACGCATCCCGGCCGATGTCATGATGATCCTGTGGTCCGGCGGGCTTTACGGGTTGAACTCGATCTGCCGGGCCGCGCTGTCACAGGCGGCTGGTGCGGTTGTGGGGGCGGTAAAGGCGGCCGAGCCGCCACGCGGGGATCGCCCCAAGATCGGCATGACATCGCTGGGCAAATCCTGCCTGTCCTACATGGTCCGCCTGGTTCCGGCGCTGGAGGCGCGGGGCTATGAGCCGGTGGTGTTTCATGCCACCGGCATGGGCGGGCGCGCCTTTGCCGATCTGGCGGGGCGGGGCGAGTTTGTCTGCGTGCTGGATCTGTGCACGCAAGAGGTCAACAACGATCTGCAAGGCTCGGTCGTCACATCGGGCCCCTCGCGCCTAACGGCGGCCGGGGCGGCGGGTGTGCCGCAGATCGTGGCGCCGGGGGCCACGGACATGGTGGATTTCCCGACCTGGGCCGGACCTGCCGCCAAGCATCAGGACCGCCCCTATCACGCCCATAACCGCCTAATTGCCTCGATCACCACGGGGCCCGAGGATCGCCGCGCCCTGGCCCGCGTCATGGCCGATGCCATGGCCGGGGCCAAGGGTCCGGTTGCCGCCATCCTGCCGTTGAAGGGCATTCAGCAATGGGACCAGCCGGGCGAACCTTTGCACGAGCCAGAGGCGACAGCCGCCTTCATGGCGGAATTCCAGCGTGTTCTGCGCCCGCCGGCACAGCTGATCACCCTGGACGCCCATATCAATGACCCGGCCTTTTGCGATGCCGTGCTGGCAGTGCTGGACGCATGGATTGCCAAGGGGATCGTGCCCAGGGGCGCGGCCTGACCACATATCGCGGCTTGATATCTGCGCTGGGACGGCCCGATCGCGCGACAAGAGGTCCGCCGCATGAGCGCAGGTTCGACCCGGTGCACGGGACGCTTGATCCCAGGGCGAAATCGGGTGATCCTGCCCTTATGCGGCGCGCCGGATGGGGATGTCGGCGGGACTGACTGCCGCGGAATGTGCGATCAGGTGCCGTTGCCTGTGTCCAGCGGCTGCAGACACCGCTGGCCCAGCCCGGCCAGCCAGCTTTGGAGAGCGGCGCGATGATCCTGTATCCGACGATTGAACTGCTGAATGGCCGCTGCGTCAGCCTGACCCGTGGCCGGATCGAAGAACCCGAGATCTGGCATGTCGACCCGGTCATCAAGGCCAAGGAGTTTGCCCGGCTGGGGGCCGAGTGGATGCATGTCACCGATCTGGACGCGGTCAAGGGGCTGAACACCAACCGCGACCTGTTGCAGGAGATCATCAAGAAAGCCGGGATTCCGGTGCAACTGGGCGGCGGCTTTCGGTCACGCGGACGGATCGAGGACTGGTTTGATCTTGGGGCCGAGCGCATCGTAATCGGCACTTTGGGCGTGCAGGAACCGGCGCTGGTCAAGGATCTGGTCACGCATTTTCCCGGAAGGATCGCGCTGTCGGTCGATGTATGGAAGGGCAAGGTGCTGGTTGACGGCTGGCGCACCTCGTCTGCCCTTACCGCCGAAGCCTTGATCAAGGCCTATGCTGGCAGCGCCTTTGCCGCGATCATCGTGACCGATGTCGATGCCGACACGGCGGGCACCGAAGCGTCGCTGAGCATGCTAGCCAAATTGTCGGATGTGGCCGGGGTCCCGGTGATTGCCAGCGGGGCGGTGCGCACCATAGATGATGTCGCACGGTTGAAATATGCCAGCCACATCTCTGGTGCTTTGGTCGGTCGGGCCTTGTTTCGCAAGACC
>JAYSWK010000481.1:0-3420 GCA_043718085.1 Rhodobacterales bacterium | reverse complement strand
CGGCGGTCCTTATCAGACGGGTTTCGGGATGGGGGGTCAGGTGGGGGACACGCAGTTCGGGCAGGGCATCGGTCAGCGCCCGCCCCTCGGCCCGCCATTTGGGCAGGCCGCCGTCCAGCACGGCCACGCGGGTCAGGCCCATCAGCCGGAAGGTCCACCAGACGCGGGCGGCTGAAAACAGACCCGCCCCGTCATAGACCACGACCTGATGGCCGTCACCGACGCCAAGGCCGCGCAGGCGCGATATGAATTTCTCGACCGGGGGCGCCATATGGGGCAGGGGCACTGTGAGGTCGGCGATTTCGTCGATGTCGAAGAACCGTGCGCCGGGAATATGGGTGGCGGCATATTCGGCCTTGGGGTCACGTTTGTGGGTCGGCAGATACCAGGAGGCGTCCAGCACGCGCAGGGCGGGATCAAGAAGCCGCGCCGCCAGCCATGCGGTCGAAACAAGCGTCGAGGGGTCGTCTGGGTGCATTCTGGAACCGGTGAGGTTGATGTCTTGAGCTATCCGCAGGCGCGCCGGCGAACAAGACTTGAATTTTTTTTTGACAGGCGGCGCAGTGTGTCCGGGCAGTTCAAGAGGAATTGACATGACCATTACCGCTATTTCCGCCAATACCATCGGCTCGGGGGCCCAGTTCACCTTTGCCGCCAGCGGGGATTCGCTGCTGATCCTGGCGAATGCCACCATGGGATCGACCGTGTCGTCGGTGTTCAGTATTGGCTTGACAACCGATGTCGACATCACGTTCTGGGCCATCTGTTTTCGGCCCGGATGACCCTTTTGCCGGGCAATTCAGGCTTTACCCTGGCCGCTGGCGCGACCTTTACCAGCTTGGAGGCTTTTTTGGCGGCCAATGGCGGTTTATTTGCATCGGCCGGGTCTGTGACCTTGACCATCAACACCGCAACCGGGCTGATCACCGCCGCCGTCGCCGCCGACCGGGCTGCGATTGCGCTGGGGTCGGGAGCGGATGGATCGGGCGTAAGCAATCAAGGTACGATCATCGCGGCTTTGGGTGCGGGGGTCGACTTTGCCGACCAAAGCGGGATGGGTTTGGATGGAATCGGAATTCGCTGCCTCTCGCATTCGCTCGAACGCGTATTTCGATGAGTTTGTTTCCATGAAACTCATCCCGCTCTTGCCGCGCTGACGGCGGCGGATTTCTTTCTGTAACACGGGCCGGGTCTTGTCATGCTTGACTTGGTCCGGGGCAATCGCAAAGGGTGGCGAATTGCTTTGGGATCGTGTCCGGGAAAGATATGCCGATGCGGGAAAGATGGATCTACCCGGCCGCATTGGTGGCGGTTGCGCTGACCTGGGCGCTGACCTTTCCGTTCACCAAGATCGCGGTTTCGGGCGGCTACCGCACCTATGGGATCACGCTGTTGTCCTCGGGCTTGACGGTGGTCGTGCTGGGGGCGCTGGTCCTGTGGCGAGGCAATGGACTGCCGCTGCATTGGGGGGCGGTGTGGCGCTATGTCATGTCGGGCGCGTTGGGGACGGTGGTTTTTGCCGGCACGACCTATAAGGCGGCCGAGCATTTGCCTGCGGGGGTGATCACCATTTGCATGTCGACCCTGCCATTGGTGTCATTCTGTGTGGCGATGCTTTTGGGGCTTGAGCGGCCAACGCTGGCGCGGCTGGGCGGGTTGGGGATGGGGATGGTTGGCGTCTTGCTGATTGCCCTGCCGGATGCAAGTCTGCCAGACCCGGCGACGGCCATCTATATCCCATTGACCATCATCTCGGTCACGTCCTTTGCGCTGGAGGGGCTGATCCTGGGCAAATATGGGCGTGGTGGGCTGGACCCGGTGCAGCTGCTGCTGGGCTCGGCGGTGGTGGCGGTGCTGATGACGCTGCCGCTGGCCTGGGCCACGGGAACCTTGCGGCTGCCGCAGGGTCATTTTGGCGCGGCGGAATGGGCCATTGTGGGGTCGGCCATGGCCAACACGGCGGCCTATGGCGGCTATTTCTGGTTGGTCGGGCGCGCGGGGCCGGTCTTTGCGGCGCAAGCGTCCTATCTTGTGACCGGATCCGGTGTCGTCTGGTCGATGCTTTTGCTGGGCGAGGTCTATTCAAGCTGGATCTGGGCGGGGCTGGTCGTCATCCTGTTGGGCATGACGCAAGTTCTGCCCAAGCCGCAACTGGCTGTCCAGCCGGGATAGGGGATGTGGCGGCATGGCTCGCCGCATCCCGGAGTTTCAGGCCTTGCTCATCATGCCTTTGACGATGCCGACCACAACCATCAGCACGCCGCCGCCAACGCCGCCCGAGGCGACCGAGGACAGGATCGCCCCCATGTCCATGCCACCCGCTGCGGCATCGGCTGCCGGCGCGGCGGTGCCCATCATGGCCAGGATCTGGCCACCCAAGCCGCCACCCAGGACACCGGCAATCGAATTGCCGAGCGTGCCAAGGCTTTGATTTTTCAAGGCTGCGCCTGCCACATTGCCGCCCACCAGGCCGCAGGCAAGCTGAATGATAATTGCCATCATGGTGTTACTCTCCCTAAACCCGGCTTTCGGGCCACACTCCGCGACGGTCTGTCATTGTCAGCACGCCCGGCAGGGGAATTTTAGCGCATTTTCGGCAAAAGTGTTAATCCAGAGTGCATTGGGCCTGCTTTCGCCCGGACGAAACGCCCGCAGATCTATTCGCGGTGCCCGTGTTTCAGGATGCGGGCCTGCTGGATGCCCCAGTCGCGCTTGGCACTGGTTTCGCGCTTGTCGCCCAGTTTCTTGCCCTTGGCGACGCCCAGCTTGAGCTTCACCATGCCCTTGTCATTGAAGTAAAGCTTGATCGGAACCAGGGTCATCCCCTCGCGGCCGACGGCATTCCACAGGCGGGACAATTCTTTCTTGTTGACCAGAAGCTTGCGGCGGCGGCGTTCGTCATGCGGGAAAAGTTTGGCTTGCAGATAGGGCGCGATGTAAGAGTTGATCAGCCACAGCTCGCCCCCCTCGACCGAAGCATAGCTTTCAGCGATGTTCGACCCGCCCTGGCGCAGGGATTTCACCTCGGAGCCGTGCAGCATGATGCCTGCCTCAAGATCGGATTCGATATAGTAATCGAACCGCGCCCGGCGGTTTTCGGCAATCAGCTTGGAATTGGGATCGGACTTTTCTGCCATGACCTGCCCGAGATAAGGGCAGGGGGGCGATATGTCCAGACGGGCAGGGCCGGGTCAGCCGGAAAGGCGCGCGGTGCGGGATTTCAGGAATTCATGGGCCAGGGCGCTGTCGAGCCGGGGGAAGAAGCTGTTCTCGGGGAAGCGGCCTGCGCCGTCCATGACGCTGGGGCAATGCAGCAGGACGCCGGTGTTGACAAAGATCGCCTCTTCCTCGGCGAAGAGCGGGGTGATGACTTCGATCTGCTGGTCCAGACAGGCAAAGCTGACCATCGGGTCGGCGGCA
>JAYSWK010000049.1:0-2420 GCA_043718085.1 Rhodobacterales bacterium | reverse complement strand
GAGCAACCTGCTCTCCGCAAGGTTCCGGCAGAGAGGCACAAACCGGCAGAAACAAACCGGTAATTCTGCCGCCCTTTTTCCTACGGGTTTGCGGTGTTCGCACGGTGTTTGCGGTGTCGGACCCGAATACCTCTGACTCTGATCGGCACGAGGCCGCATTCGACCGCAATGAACCCGGAATAATTGCGGGTTTGTTTCCGCCGGTTTCCGCCTCTTCCCCGGTCCCATGCCCGTGCTTGTCTGCCCCCACTGATTTGGACGTGCCGCTCCGGGCCGCCAGACGATGAGGAAAGACATGAAAACCATTGACTTGAACGAAACGGATGCTGCGCCTGAGGTGGACACCGGCCTTCTCACCGGCTGGCTGAACCGCAGCGACCTCGCCCGCGAACTTACCCTGTCAGTCGATACCCTGCAGCGCTGGGAGACCCGTCGGGTGGGGCCACCCTGCGTTCGTGTGGGGCGCAAGGTTCTCTACCGCATGGAGGCGGTCCGGGACTGGCTGCGGGAGCAGGAGGCCCGCAAGCAGCCCGCTAACCGTGCCGTTGCCGGTCGACGTTGAGGGGGTAACGATCATGGCACAAACCACCCAGAGCGGCCCCTTCCCGATCGCCGCCGTCATCACCGACGCCCGGCGCGAGTTGCATATGCGTCGGCAGCTTCACTGGTCCCAGCTCCGTGCAGACACGATGCGCAAGTCCCACGCCAACATGGGCACCTCCCCGATGCAGGCCTTCGTCTTGCGCTTGACTGTGAGGACCGCGTGATGAGCGATCTGGCCACCGACTGGGCGATCCGGCAGCGCGGATTGCTGCCCGCAGCCAAGCTGGTGCTCTGGCATCTCTGCGACCGGCACACCCCGGGGTCCGGCTGTTTTCCGTCGCAGGACCATCTGATTGCGGCCGCCGAAATCTCGCGCGCCTCCCTGAACACGCAGCTGCGCAGGCTGGAGGATGCGGGCCTGATCCGCAGGCAAAGGCGGCTAGGGCGAGGCGCCGGGCAGAGGAAATCGACCCGCTACGTTCTCGGTTTCGAGGCCGATTTCCCCCAAAAGCGAGGCCAGGTTTTCGGGCAGCGAAACGGGCAAAAGCCATCTCCGGATTTGGCCCAAACTCCCCCAAAGCCATGTCCAGATTTTGACCAAAAGCATCCAAAGCCATGTCCAGATTTTAGACAAAGCCATCTCCGAATTCTGGACACTAACTTAGTAAGAAAGAAAGAGACTACTACCGCGCGTAGCACGCGCACCGGCCCGCATGACGCACACGCGAGGGAGGCCCCGGAAACCGCCTGCCTCGCAGCCTGCGGCGAGGGCCTTTGCATCGAGGCAAGGGCCGTGATCGGGGCGACAGCGCCGGTGATCGATGGCTGGCTCGCGACGGGGTATGATCTCGACCTCGACATCCTGCCAATGCTGCTGGCCCGCACGCTGCGCAAGCGCGACAGCCCGATTAGGACTTGGGCGTATTTCACCGCAGCGATCGCGAAACGTCATGCCCACCGGGCGGCTCAGGTGGCAAAGCCAAAAGGGGCTGGGGAAACGGGATCTGTGCCCAAGCCCACCGCCTATGAACTGATGGTCATGACTGCCGATTGGATCAACTCCGGCCGCTACGTCCCACCCAGCGCAGTGTCCACGTCGAAGCGCGCGGCCCTCTTGGCGGCCGGGTTGGTCACCGAGGCCACCCTGCGCGCCCGTCAGATTTATTGAACCCCGATGGAGAACCGAATGACCCTGAGCCCCCGCGACATCGAGGATCTCTTTGAGGAAGCTGCTTACACCCTGCGCCGCCTGCCTGAGAAAAATCGGCCCCGTGGGTATAGCTCGTACTGGCCCGCCGTCGTGCATGATGCCAAACATGCTTATGGCTACACGCCCGAGGCCCCGATGCGGGTGATCCCAAGCGCTGCCGCCATCACCCGGATGGAGGAATGCCTCGACTGGTTGTTGCTGGTCGATCCTGAGGATGCCCGGATCGTCTGGCTGCGGGCCGAGGGCGCGCGCTGGCGGCAGGTCTGCATCCGTGCTGGATGCGTCCGATCGACCGCCTGGCGCCGCTGGGCCGCAGCGCTCTTGACCATTTCAAAGAAGCTGAATTCTCAAACGAAATCAAAGCGCAAGCTGAAGGTGCCGGAAGAAACCGGCGCAATACCGCGCGAAAGCGTGGTCAACACGCAGGATAACCCGCAAAACGCGTTGAATTTCGGGCGCGACATTTCTTCCGGTTCTGGGGCATAAAACAGATAGGATGGTGGAACACATGGGCCACAGATCGCCTGGCTCCGCCACCTGTTCGGGCGCAATGCCCTCGCCCCCTGCCTGCCCTCCCGGCCTTGGTTCCACCCGGGCTTGAGGCGTATGCGGGGGGCAAGAGCGCGCTAAGCCTCTAGCGTCACACATTTTTTCTGGGTTCGCGCCC
>JAYSWK010000480.1:0-3424 GCA_043718085.1 Rhodobacterales bacterium | reverse complement strand
GGCCTCGCCGGTCTTGACGCAATCAATCGCCGACCACATCGACGTGCCCGCCCCATGGCGCATGACCTGGGCCGGCTTGTCCTGCATTGTCACCACACGCGGGGCGTGACGGATCAGGACACGACCCGCCAGAACCGGGGTCTTGCCCAGCAGTTTGGCCAGTTCCGCCTCGTCGCCATGCAGGATGAACTGTCCATCGGGCATCTGGGGAGCAGACATGGCAAGACCGGCGACCACCGCCGCCGGCCCACGGTCGCCGCCCATGGCGTCAACCGAAATCACGAAACGCGCCGCACCATCCGGGCTAGAGGCAGAGGAGCTGTCGCTCTCGCTGGCCATGGGGTGCGGGCCTTGAGGGGCGGCTTACGCCGCGTCCTCGTCGATATCCGATGCCTTGACCGAGGCCACGACTTCGCGGGCGTCGTAATGGCCACAGGCGCCACACACATGGTGCGGGCGCTTCAGCTCGCCACAGTTCGGGCATTCACCCGGATTGGCAGCGACAAGCGCGTCATGAGCCCGGCGCATGCCGGTTTTGGAAGAGGTCGTGCGATTCTGCGGGACAGCCATGTCTCACCTAAAGTTTTGGGGACATGCCCCTGTTTTCCAAGGTTTTTCCAAGGTTAAACTGCGCAACTGCGCCCCCGGATCAGCCTCTTGAATGAAGCGCGGAACATAGCCGGATTTCACCGGGGCGCAAGTCCTTTTCTGCCCCATCCGTTCTCATTCCGCCCCGCCGGGTTTTGCCGCCTTGCCCATCAGACCGGCCAGACCAGCAAAGGGCCTGAGGTCCGCCTCGCGGATCGGCTCTGCCCCGGGTGGGGCCACGACCATTTGCCCCAGTTCCACCCCCGGCGCGCGCGGATAAAGCGGCAGCGCCAGCGCCAGGGCTTCGATGGCGACCTGGGCCGCATCAATGACCTCGCCCAAAGGTTCCAGCGTGTCATCTTCGGGGATCTCGACATCCTCGCCATCGACAAGAACGAAATCCGCCAGATATTGCCGGGTCACCACCTCGTCAATCCGGGTTCTGACCGGGTCCAGCGTGATCGAACAGGGCTGAATGGCCAGGGCCGTCAGCCTGCCCGACAGGACCAGATCGCGCTTGCCACTGGGCCGGATCTCGCCGTCAAACAGCATCTGCGGCAGATCCAGCAGGTCCAGCGTCGCCGCAATGGCCTTGCGCGCTGCCGGATCAGGGGCGAATTTCACATGGGTGGCGCTGCGTCCGGCAATTGCGGCCACGCGAAAGGGCAGGCTCGGCAGATCGTCTTGCGGGGTCTGGGGGCTGTCACTGGTCATCTCGGCTCTCCTTGCCCTGGCTTTGAACCGCGCCGAATTGCCCGTCAAGCGTTCCTTTCTTGAACCGGGGCGCGGCTTTCTGTAATCCATCTGTCAGGGGTCGGAAAAAGGGCCCCGGCGTTGGGGACATTGCCGCAGGGCAGGGCCTTGGCAAGACCCGCCAGAAGAACGGCGGGTATCAGGGGCAGGGCGGGGCAGGAATGGCGTTTGGCGTTTCACGCGGGCAGGCTGCGGACAGAACGGGACCGGTCCGGCAAAGGCCGGCCAATGGGATGACGCGACGGGGCTGTCTGGCCCTTGGTCTGGCGCTTTTGGCCGGCGCGTGTCGGCCGATCTATGCCAATCACGGCTATTTCCCGACGGAACAGGACCTTGCCGTGCTGGAGGTCGGCGTTGATACCCGTGATTCGGTCGGCGCCACCATTGGCCAGCCCTCGGCCTCGGGCCTTCTGGGCGACGAGGCCTGGTACTATGTGCAAAGCCGCTACCGCACCATCGGCGCCGCCGCCCCGGTCGAGATCGACCGTCAGGTTCTGGTCATCAGCTTTGACGAGAAGGGCACCCTGGCCAATATCGAGCGATTCGGCCTGGAAAAGGGTCAGATCGTCCCGATCTCGCGCCGCGTGACCACGACCAACATTCGCGGCAAGGGCATTCTGGCCCAGATCTTCGGCAATATCGGCAAGCTGAACACCGACAATCTGTTCAAGTAGGCCTCAACCATCGGCACGACACAGGGCACTGCCTGACCGCCGGGAAGGCAACGGGTGGTTGAGCCCGTCACTTTATGGTGCAAGAACTTCCTATGCCGCGCGTCTGGCAGGCGTTGCGGAATGCCTTCCCGCCCGGGGCGGTCAGGCATTGCCCGGCGGGCTTACGCCCTTGATTCCGGGCAAAAAGGACAACGCGGAACGATAATCTTCCCTCCTGTCCCCGGTTTTTTCACTTCGCCTCGAACGTCAACGCCACCCCGTTCATGCAATAGCGCAAGCCCGTAGGCTGCGGCCCGTCGGGAAACACATGGCCCAGATGCGCCTGGCAGCGGTTGCAATGCACCTCTGTGCGCTTCATGAAAAAGCTGCGGTCCACCGTCTCGCCCACCATCTCGTGGTCAAGCGGCGCGTAAAACGACGGCCAGCCCGTGCCGCTTTCGAACTTGGTGGCCTGATCGAACAGGGCCGCACCACAACAGACACAGTGAAAGACCCCGGCCTCCTTGGGGAAATTGTCATGTGTGTAAGCACGCTCCGTGCCATGCTGGCGCGTCACCTTGTAGGCCAGATCATCCAGGCTGGCCCGCCATTCCGCATCCGACTTCACGACCTTGTCCATGACCCCTCCTAGACTTGTCTGGCTTCTGCCGCCAAACTTAGGGCCAGCGACCCGGCCCGCCAAGGGCCAACACAAAGGTATGATCCGCTGATACAATTCCCCCCCCTTCAGCGCGGCACCCTGACCGCCAGTCTGGCCACCAGCCCCGCCGATCTGGCGCAGGCGCTGGATCTGCGCCGTCTGGCGTTTCGCCAGTTGCGGGGCATTGACGGGGAGGAGGGTGACGCCTTTGACCCGGTTTCGGACCATGTCGTGATCCGCGACGCCGGGCGCACCCTTGCCACGTTCCGCATCCGCCGCATCACCCGCGACACCCCCGGCTATACCGCCCAGTTCTACGACCTCAGCCGCCTGCCCGATACGCCGATGCTGGAGCTTGGCCGCTTTTGCCTGCATCCCGATGCCCCTGACCCCGACACATTGCGCCTGGCCCTTGCCGCGTTGACCCGCCTGGTCGACGGGCAAGGGGCCAGCCACCTGATTGGCTGCACCAGCTTTCCCGGCACCGATCTTGCGGTCCATGCCACAGCCCTTGGCGCGGTCCGTGACCGGTTCAGCCCCTGGACACCCGCCCTTGGCCCCGACAGTCTGGACCTTTCAACCCTGGTCCCCATGGGGCCGCAGCAGCCCCTGCCAGCCCTTCTGCGCCATTACCTCAGCCTGGGCGGCAGCCTGTCGGATCAGGCGGTTGTGGACCGCGTCTTGCGGACCTGCCACGTCCTGACCCTGCTTTGCGTGGCCGATATCCCCCCGGCCCGCGCCCGTATCTTGCGGCAAATGTCCGAATAGT
>JAYSWK010000479.1:0-3426 GCA_043718085.1 Rhodobacterales bacterium | reverse complement strand
CTGGGCCGGATCGCCTGGGCACCGCAGCCCGACCGCTTGCCGGTTGTCGCCATAGATGTGCCCGCCCTGCCGGCCAAGGATCTTGCGTCCCAGCTGCTGCTGCTTTTGTCGGAACACCACCGCAAGCCTTTCATACGACTTGTCTTTCTATGCGAGACGACCGCGCCGTTGGCGCTGCTGGGCCGCTATGGATTTGCCGTGATCTGTCGGGGCGACACGCCGGCCATCGACATCGCCAAAGCCGAAGCCGGGCGTCTCGATCTGTCGGAACTTCGACGGCTTTCGGATGCGGCGGTGCTTTGGCGGGCGTGATTGCTCACAGAAATGCCTAGATTAGACCCTTGGGCTGACAGATTCTAACGTCAAAACTTGGGTGTTGGCGATGATTGGGATCTGCTTTTCACACTGACCAGCAAGAACGTGTCATCTCTTTGGCCATCTGGCCGCTGCCCGTCCCGTTTCGTGAGGATCGATATGCGAAATACCATTCACGCGACCCTGCTTGCCTCGGCTATGATGTCCGTCTTGGCAGCCCCGACTTTTGCAGCCACCTGCGCCGACCACACCCATGTGGTCACCCAGCTGGAAGCAAGATTTGGCGAGGTCCTTGCCTACTCCGGCATCGCTCGCAACCAGCATATTGTCGAGATCTTTGCATCGAAACAGACCGATCGCTGGACGCTCACCGTGGCGACGCCAGACGGGCTTTCCTGCCTTTTGGCGACCGGAAACGGGACCGCGGAATTGGCCGCCCTGATCAGACGCTCGTCGCAGGTTGCGCTGAACTGACAAAAGGGCGATCTGGAATGCAAAAGCCCCGGCAATGATTGCCAGGGCTTAGAGCTGTGCAGGTTCCTGTTGAAACATCCAGCATCAGAATTCAAACACTTTTGGTTTGAATTCTGATTCAACATGAACTTGAACCGCTTTAATGTCCGGGTCCGTGGCCGTGGCCTTCGTTGCCGGTCCCGTTGCCGCCGCCGTTTCCAACGCCGATGCCGCAGTTGCCGTAACAATCCGATGATGTCTTGACCAGCCACTGCTCCAGAAAGTCCGCGCGTGTCGCTGGGCTCCCATGATCCGCGGCATTGGAATTGGCGGCGATGACCGTTTCCACGATTGTCGTGTCGCGCGACGTTTCTGCATAGCCTAGCCAGAAGCGGTCCAGCTCCCCTCGGTCAACACCCGGCAGTGCATAAGATGCCAGCACCACCTCTGTCACCGGCCGCTTGCCGATTTCCTGCTTCAGCCAGGCCTGAATCGTGGAAATATCCGGGGTGCCTGCGAAAATGTCAAAGTCGCGCCGGGCAGCGGCCCAGGCATTCTCTGGCGGAAGTATGACGGGCGCCATCGGCAGGATTGACACAACCGCCCTTGAAAAAATCGCCGAACTCAGGACGAACTTCTTCAGGAAAATCTTGATATTGCTGCGTTTCATTTCAATTCACCACAAAGCCTGCGACGGAAAAGTCATTGCTGGTGCCCAAGGGGGCCAAGAACGTAAAGGTCGTCGTCGCCACGGGCGTGTCGAACAGCGATACAACTTCGCCGTTCTCAACATCACCAAAGCTCCTCTTGACCAGGCTACGCTGGTAGAGTGTTTCGTATAGGCTGGAATCCTTGGCCAGTTCACTTAGCATGTCGGCGTTGCGGATGCCGCCCGGAAACAGCACGACGCCATCGATCATGGCCAACAGTTCGGCATCGTTCCGCTCGACTGTGGGGGTGCCGGCAAAGATGCTTTCCTTGTCAAGGTCGATATTGCCGATCAGGGCCGATACCGGCGCGCCTTCCTTGTGGTCTGCCCCGACAATAGTCACTTCGTTGCCATCCACCAACAGGCGCGAAAGAAGGTCGCCGCCCTCGTCGAAGCCGCTATAGACTGCCGTGTTGAAGCTGATATCCGGCAGTGTCTTGTCACCAGACACCACGATTTCAGCCTGCGTCTTGCCATCCGCCGAAGCCAGGGTGATCTGCCCGCTTTCGACATCTTGCTTACCCTTCGGAACCCCGCCGTAGTGGCTCCCTTCGCCGATGAACAGATCGCTCAGCCAGACACCCATGACTTGCACGGGATCGGTCGCAGTGATCACCAATTTCTCGTCGAAGTCGATTTCGTCGTTCTGCCCGCTGCCCTTGACACCGATGCCGTCGATCGCATCCCAGTACAACACCTGAGGCTGCCAGGCACCGTTCACGTCAAGATGGAATCCTTCGATCTTCAGGCCATCGACCGTGCATTCCGGGGTGTCGAGGCAAACCTGAAAGGCTTCCTTGCGCAGGTCGATCCCGTTCAGAAGTTGTTGGTCAATCGCCGAAGACGTGGTCCCTTCGGACTGAGCATGGAGGCTGGTGACACCTGACATGCTCAGGGCCAAGATCAAGCTGGCAGAAAAGCAGAGATGGGTTTTCACGATAATCACACGATGAAAGGAATCTGATGACGTTCTAAACGAAGCAGTTACGTCAAGTACGGGTCCGAGATCAATCTCTTGTCAACCAAATGCTCGAATCTTGCCCCAATGTGGACACAATCCTTCAGTGAGACCTCGGTTATCGATGGAGGATCGACAATTCCACAGCGCCGCAGAGAGACTTGCCATGCGCCAGAGCCTTCCGGCCGCGCTTTTTGCCGAATCGGCGGCCGATGAACGCGGGGCGTCGCCGCGCAACGCGCGCCAGGGAACGTGATCCAGGGCGTCACCTAGAGCGGTTCAGGTTTTGACGGAAACAAGAACATCGGAAAACGCGTTCGAGTGAAACGAGAGGCAGTGATTTCCGATTCCATCGAAACCTGAACCGCTTTAAATTTCGGGCCCGATCTCGGTCGGTGCGATCCAGCCAGGACGAATTGTCTGAGCAAAAGGTTGAACCACAGCCCCAGCGCCGCTTCATGGTTGGCCATGAGCCGGTCTTGTTCCGGGCCGGTTTGGGCGCCGGGTTGACCACAGGCAACGGTCTCGCGTTGCTGCCAGCCGCAAAAGATCTGGGCGGTTCATCCGGGGTGAAACTGCACGCCTTGAACCCGGTCCCCATAGCGGACGGCCTGATTGACGCAATTCGTGCCCGCGGCCAGCAAAGTGACCCCCTCGGGCAGGGTGAAAGTCTGGTAATGCGCCTCGGTCACACGCAAGGTTTGCGGCAGGAAAGCGCGGCCCCTCGGGGGGCAACGACGACGGACACATGGCAGCACCCCCTTGCTGCCGCCAGTGAAACAATGAGCTACCCTGACCGCAATCGATTTGATGGGTTCCGAGCCTAGAGCGGTTCAAGTTCTTGTTGAAACATCAAGCATCAGAATTCAAACACTTTTGGTTTGAATTCTGATTCAACAAGAACTTGAACCGCCTTAGCAGGCTGCTGAAAGACTCCCCATCTGTTCGGTTTTGTGATTCACTCGTCTCAGGGCCATGAAGTGATTTGCGA
>JAYSWK010000478.1:0-3426 GCA_043718085.1 Rhodobacterales bacterium | reverse complement strand
GTGCGGCTGTTCAGCCGGTGATCCAGCACATTGTCGGCCAGCCCGGCGTGCTGCAAATGCCCGCACATCACCATGTGCCAGCTGCCATAAATCCTTGGCAGACCAATCAGCATCAACGGCAGCCACGATGCCAGCACAACGGCCGCGATGATCGCCGCCACATAGATCGCCATATGAATGCGCGCCGCGATCACCGCCTTCGGCCAGTCGGCGGGGGGGATAAAGTTACGCTCGTCTGGGGTCAGATGACCCGCCGCGTTGCGCGCGAGGCTTTTCAGACTGTCAATCGTGCCCAGCACGTCAAAGAACGCCAGTATCAGCCGCAGCAGTTTTGGCGGCCGCATCCAGACCAGTTCGGCGTCACGCCCAACAATATAGGTATCGGTGTGGTGGCGTGCGTGGCTCCACCGCCAGGTCACCGGATTGCGCATCACCATGAAACTGGCGATCTGATAGACTACATCGTTCATCCATTGGGTGCGAAACGCCGTGCCGTGGCCGCATTCGTGCCAGCGGCTGTCGCAAGATGATCCGTAAATCACGCCGTAAACGAACAGGAACGGCACGCAGGCCCAACTGCCCCAGAACCAGATGCCGCCTGCCGCCGTACCTGCCAGCAGCGCAAACCACAGCGCGGTGTCGCGCAGGGCAGGGCCATCGCGGCGCTGCATCAGATCTTTCATCACTTTGCGCGGCACCTCGGAATGATACCATTCCGCTGACGCCAGACCGATTTCAACGGCGCGCTGGCCGTCGCGGCCTGTCAGGCTGTAGTCGCGCTGATCCACCGGGATCGGGGTCATGTCCATAAGATTACCTTCTTGAGTTTCGTGAACGCGGCCATCTACCAGCCGCCATCCACGCCGATATTCTGGCCCGAGATCATCCGTGCCGCATCCGAAGCCAGAAACGCCGCCACGTTGGCCACATCGGCGGGCTGGATGCGCGATTTGATGCATTGGCGATCCAACACCCAGGCCGCGTAGTTTTCCAACCGCTCGGCGAACACTCGACATTCGGCGTCCGACACCACGGCACCGGGTGCGATGGCGTTCACGGTGATGCCATGGGCCCCGAGTTCCCGCGCCAAGGCCTTGGTCAGGCCCAGAACCGCACCCTTGGAGGCGAGATAGGGCACGTACCCCTCCCACTGGCCGTTCAGCGCCAGCGAGGTCAGGTTGATGATCCGGCCCCAACCTTTGGCTTTCATCGCGGGCGTACAGGCCCGCACCAGCGCAAACACCGCCGATGAGTTGACGCGCAACTGGGCTTCGTAGTCCTCAAGGCTGAACGCCTCGAACGGTTGATTGATGATCAGGGCGGCGTTGTTCACCAGAATGTCGAACGGGCCAGCCGCCGCCACTTGTTCGGTGGCACCGGCCAGATCGTTCAGATCAATGCCCAGCCAGCCCATGCCTTCTGGCAGCGCTGTGGCATCAAGACCCGGCCGGTCCAGCACCGTGACCCGCGCGCCCGATGCCGCAAACACCTGCACCATTGCCTGCCCGATAGAGCCAAGCCCGCCAGTGATCAGCGCATGTTTTCCGGCCAGAGCGGTCATTCAAAGCACCGTGTGAACTTCGTCAATCGAGGTCTCACCAATCGGCTTGTCCAGCACGACCTTGCCCAAAGCCATCGCCACCACGCGGTCGCAGCAAGCAAAGACATGCTGCATGTTGTGGCTGATAAAGATGGAGGTCACGCCTTGCGCCTTTAGCCCTTGAACAAAGCCGATCACCTTGGCGGTTTCCTTGACCGACAGATGGTTGGTCGGCTCGTCCAGAATCATCACTTTGGATTTGAAATGCATCGCCCGCGCGATCGCCACGCCCTGCCGCTGGCCGCCCGACAATTCGCCAACCAGTGCATCCGGCGAGCGCAGGTGCAAATCCACATTGGCAATCGCCGCCACGGATTCAGCGCGCATCTTGCGCTCGTCCAGAATACCAAAGCCGCCAATCGAATATTTCAGCGGCTCGCGGCCAATGAACATATTGCGCGAGATCGACATGGTCGGCACCATCGAATTGTACTGATAGATCGTCTCGATCCCCAACCGCATTGAATCTTTTGGATTGCGGATATCAGTGGGCTGGCCTTCGACCAGAATTTCGCCCTCGTCCTGATGGTGCAGGCCCGACAGGACGTTGATCAGGGTGGATTTTCCCGCGCCATTGTCGCCCACCAGCCCCAGCGCCTGACCTGGCATAACATCCAGCGACACGCCTTTCAGGGCATGTACGCCGGAATACCATTTGTGCAGATTGCGGACGGAAATGATCGGTGTCTGGGCGTTCATTTGTCAGTCTCCACCTTCATCGCACGGCCGCGTTTGCGCAGCCATGAGTTGCCAACAACAGCCAGAATGGTCAGTGCACCAACAGCGAATTTGAACCAGTTGCTGTCGACCTGGCTCATCACCATGCCGTTATCTATCACCCGGATCAGCAGCGCACCGATGATCCCGCCCAAGATTGACCCGATGCCACCTGCCAGCGCCGCGCCGCCAATCACCGCTGCCGCCACCGCCTGCAATTCCAGACCCTCGCCGATGGAGGGCAGGGGCGATCCCAGCCGCAGCACCTGAAACAACCCGGCCAGCCCGGCCAGCACCGAACAGATCATGAAGCAGGCGATTTTCACTTTATTGGCGGGTATCCCCAACGCCTCGGCTGCGGGTAGATAGCCACCCGTCGCCCGCACCCAATTGCCAAAGTTGGTTTTGGCGAGCAGCAGGCTGATCAGGATGGAAATGCCGACAAACCAAAGAAAGGACGCGCGGAACAAATCGCCGGGGCCGACATAGCTGATAAACAGATGCTCGGGAATCAGGTCCATGTTCAGCCGGGGCGGAAAGCCACCCGATATCACCACCGTCATTGATCGCGCCATGAACAGCATGCCCAGCGTGGTGATGAACGACGGACTTGCAAATTTGATGGTGATCCAGCCGTTCAGAAAGCCGACAAAGGCGCAGACCAGCAGGCCCAGCCCAGTCGCAGGCCAAAACCCCCAGCCCGCCACCATCATCACCGCCATTGTCATCGGCATCAGCGCGAACACCGATCCGACCGACAGATCAAATTCGCCGCAGATCATCAGGAGGGTCACGCCCACTGCCACAAGGCCCACTTCGGGCAGATAGCCCAGCATGCCGCGCAGATTGTCATAGCTCAGGAAAACCAGATCGGACCGGAGCTGAAAGAAGATCACCAGCAGCAGCAAAAGCAGACTTGCCGCCATTTCAGGTTTTTGCAGGGAAAGTTTCAGAACGCGCCGCATCGGGGCAATCCTCTCAGAAAAGCCCCCGGCGCCAAGCACGCGCCGGGGGATGTCGACCAAGTTGCGGCTAACGCAGGCCCTTGGCCGACAATTCCATGATTGCATCCACCATATCAGGGGTAACGATGCCTTGGCCGGTGTCGA
>JAYSWK010000477.1:0-3427 GCA_043718085.1 Rhodobacterales bacterium | reverse complement strand
GCGCGGGCGGGTTTGAATGATGAGGGGCGGCCCTTGGGCAGCTTTCTGTTCCTTGGCCCCACCGGTGTTGGCAAGACCGAACTGACCAAGGCGCTGGCGGCCTATCTGTTTGACGACGACAGCGCCATGGTCCGCATCGACATGTCCGAATTCATGGAGAAACACGCCGTCGCCCGCCTGATCGGCGCGCCGCCTGGCTATGTCGGCTATGACGAAGGCGGGGTTCTGACCGAGGCCGTTCGCCGCCGCCCCTATCAGGTTGTCCTGTTTGACGAGGTCGAAAAGGCCCATCCCGATGTCTTCAACGTCCTGTTGCAGGTGCTGGACGATGGTGTTCTGACCGACGGTCATGGCCGCACCGTCGATTTCAAGCAGACGCTGATCATCCTGACCTCGAACCTTGGGGCCTATGCCCTGTCGCAACTGCCCGATGGTGCCGACCCGACCCGCGCCCGCGCCGCGGTGATGGAGGCCGTGCGCGGCCACTTCCGCCCCGAATTCCTGAACCGTCTGGACGAGACGATCATCTTCGAACGCCTTGGTCGCACCGATATGGGCGCCATCGTCGAGATCCAGCTCAGGGCCCTGGAAAAGCGGCTCTCGGCCCGCAAGATCATGCTTGAACTTGACCCGGCGGCAAAGGCCTGGCTGGCGGACGAAGGCTATGATCCGGTCTATGGGGCGCGGCCCTTGAAACGGGTGATCCAGCGCCACTTGCAGGATCAGCTGGCCCAGATGATCCTGGCTGGCGACGTGCTGGACGGAACGACCGTGACGGTCAGCGCCGGGGCCGATGGGCTGATCGTCGGCGACCGGGTGATTGCCACCAACCGCGAAAGACCCTCATCCGCCGTTGTGCATTGATCCCTTGGGGCGCAGGTCCAACCTGCGCCCCATATGTCTTGCCCCACCTGTCTCGCCCCACCTGTCTCGCATTGACACCTTTGCCCTTTCACGCGACCTTGCCCGAAAAGAGGGCGCATCATGGAAATCAATGTCAGTTTCGACCGGCCCGACGATGGCCCCAAATCCGGCCCGGTGACCGTGGGCTGGTTTCTGACATCGGACAAGGGCGCCGTGCTTTATGACCCGCCCGAGCGGCTGATCTTCCGTCAGACCAACAAGGCCCATGCCAAATCGGCCAGCCGCTGCCCGGCCGTGATCCAGATGGAAAGCCGCTATTTCGTGGTAAAATGCCCCTTCGACATCACCTTGGGCTTTGGCCGCGATGACAAGGGCAAGGGCCATCTGGTCAACCGCGCCGGGGTGGCCTCGCCCGTCCGGGGCAACAAGCTGAACGAGCTTTTGACCCTGGTCAGCGAAGCCGAATGGCGCTATCCCGACCGCCCCACCGTGCAAATGGTGCTGCCCTACTGCTTTATCGCCGATGAATTGGTCTATCTGACCCAGATTGGCACCTTTGCCCATTATCGCCGCGATCCCCTGCCCGGCACGATCTTTGGTGGCCGCTTCCCCCTGAACGCCTGGCCCCGTCCCCTGATGTGGGCCTTCGAATGGCACGAGCCGGAAAAGGACATCGTGCTGCGCCGGGGCGAGCCCCTGTTCTATTGCCAGTTCGAGGCCGAGGGCCCCGACCGTCCCGTTCAGATGGTCGAAGCCGAACGCACCCCCGAGCTTGCCAAATATATGGAACAGATCGGCGGTGTGGTGAATTACGTCAACCAGACCTTCAGCCTGTTCAAGGCGGCCGAGGCGTTGCGACCTGCCAAGCTATTGACACCCAAGGCAAAATAATGCGGTCCGCGCTAAAGGTCTATGATCTTGCCAGCGGTCGGTCCCACGTCGTCCTGCAAACCGACACCCTGATCCAGGCGCCGAATTGGCACCCCGACGGCTGGTTTCTGGTCAATGCCGACGGGCGGCTTTACCGGGTTGATCTGAAAGATCCCCGCCTTGATCCCATTCCCCTGACCCTGGACGCGCGCTGCAACAACGACCACGGCTTCACCCGCGACGGCACCGGCATCCTGTTTTCGGCCCATCGCGGGCAGGGCGCGGAAATCTTTAGCATGGCCACCCATGGCGGCGCGGCGCAGCTGATCTCGCCCGCATCCCCCAGCTGGTTTCATGGCGCGTCGCCCGACGGGCGCGCCATGACCTATCCCGCCGTCCGGGATGGCCACACGACACTGGACATCTACGCCAAACCCTTCGACGGGCCCGAACGCCGCCTGACCATGGGCGAAGGCCATGCCGACGGGCCGGAATATTCTGCCGACGGCACCGCGATCTATTACAATTGCGACCGCTCGGGACATGCCCAGATCTGGGTCATGCAGGCCGATGGCAGCGCCCAGCGCCCTCTATTTGCCGATGACCAGGTGAACTGGTTCCCGCACCCTTCCCCCGATGGCGCCCATGTGCTTTACATGGCCTATCCGCCCGGCACCGTTCAGCACCCGCGCGATCTGCCTGTTGCTCTTTGCCTGATCAGACCCGATGGAACCGACCGCCGCGTCCTGCGCCATATCACCGGCGGACAGGGCACCCTCAATGGGCCATGCTGGTCGCCGGACGGCAAAGCCTTCGCCTATATAAGCTACACCCAAAAACCCTGAAAAAAAGGAGCCTGCCATGCCCGTTTCTTCCGCCGATCTAGTTGCTGCCGCCAATGCGGTTGTGCCCCGTGTGACTGGCCAACAGGCCCAGGACATGATGGCCAAAGGGGCGGTCCTTCTGGACATCCGCGACAGCGCCGAACTGGCGGCATCGGGCAAGGCCGCAGGCTCGCACCATATCCCCCGCGGCTCGTTGGAGTTCAAGGCAGACCCGACCGTGGCCAGCCACGACCCCGCCCTGCGCTTTGACCGCCCAATCGTGCTGCATTGTGCGGCCGGCGGGCGCGCGGCCCTGGCAGGCAAGCTTTTGCAGGACATGGGCTATACCCAGGTTTTCAACCTTGGCGGCTTCAAGGATTGGGTCGAGGCGGGCGGCCCGGTCGAAAAGGCATAGAGCGGGATGAGTTTACAGGGAAACAAGCTCATCGAAATGCGCGTTCGCGCGTATGCGACAGGCGGCGTTTTTTGATTCCATTCAAACTCATCCCGCTGTAGCTTTGAACAAAAGCCGAGACACCGATGCACCGCCGCAGCTTTATCACCTCTGCCGCCGCCATGCTGGCCACCCCGGCCCTTGGCGGCACGGCCGTCCGCCAGATCGACATGCAATTCATCGCGGCTTTGGCCGGTCCCGACGAAAACCACGGCACCAATGCACAGGCTTGGGGGCTTTGGGTCAAGGATCCCGGCCCGCGCGGCGTCTGGCTGTCGCTGTATCCCGCCCTGGCCGCCGCTGGCATCGCCCCGGCGGGCTGGGCCTTTGATCCGGCCGAATGGTGGCTCGAGGAACATGGGCTGATCATGGAAAAGCCCCAGTTCCCCCTGCCGCCCGGCCAATATGTCGTCAC
>JAYSWK010000476.1:0-3428 GCA_043718085.1 Rhodobacterales bacterium | reverse complement strand
CGGCGGCGATGCCGGGGCGGTCTTCGACCTTGACCAGGGTCATCTTGGCCTCGTCCTTGGAATAGGCCACGCCAGAGACAACTTTCGATTCCATGATTTCATCCTCGTCGCAGACGATTGTTCCAGAAGTTTCATCGGTATCCTCGAACGAGGACAACACGCGAAGGCGGACCTTGTAGCGCATCGCCAGTTCGACCGACCGGGTTTGCAGCACCTTGGCCCCCAGCGAGGCCAGTTCCAGCATCTCTTCATAGGCGATGCGGTCAAGCTTGCGGGCCTTGTCGGTGATGCGCGGATCGGTGGTATAGACGCCGTCGACATCGGTATAGATGTCGCACCGCGCAGCCGCAAAGGCGGCGGCAAAGGCCACGGCGGTGGTGTCGGACCCGCCCCGGCCCAGCGTGGTGATGCGCCCTTCGGCCGAGACGCCCTGAAACCCCGCCACCACGGCCACCTTGAAGCCTTCGGCGAATTTGGCGTCCAGATTGTCGCGCGGGATCGCGATGAACCGGGCCGAGCCATGGGCCGATGTGGTGTTGATCGGCACCTGCCAGCCCGCCCATGACCGCGCCGGCACGCCCATTTCCTGCAAGCGCAACGCCATGAGGCCCGCGGTCACATTCTCGCCCGAGGACACGACGGCATCATATTCGCGCGCGTCATAAAGCTTGGACGTGCCCTCGACCCAGCCGACCAATTCGTTGGTCTTGCCCGACATGGCCGAGACGATGACGATGACATCATAGCCGCGCGCCACCTCGGCCTGCACCTTTTTGGCCGCATTCTCGATGCGGGCCAGATCGGCCACCGACGTGCCACCGAATTTCATCACCAGAATTGGCATGGTCCGTCCTTTGCCCTGCCGCGAATTTGGCCGCTTCTTAGCAGATGCGGGGGCGGGGGCAAGCGGGGTTGGCTGCGAAACCGGTCAAGCCCTGGAACCCAAAACTTTTCGAAAAGTTTTGCGAATTTCTTCGAAGAAATTTGGCCGCGCCCGTCACAGCCCGCGCCAGCCGATGTCGCTGCGGCAAAAGCCCTCGGGCCAATTCAGAAGGTCGATCATCGCATAGGCGCAGTTGCGGTCGTCGGACAGGGTCAAGCTTTGGTGTAATCGGGACCGGTCAAGGTTGGCAGATCATCGGCGAGCTTCAACCAAGGCAGCTTTTCCGCATAGGCGACATGAAGTGTCGGCGCGAACGCCGCCGGGTCGTCAAGGGCCGCGAGATAGAGATGCATCACGTTCGACATCTTGATCGACCTGAAGGAAAGCGGCGTGCCGCAGGTTTCGCAGAACGACCTTTCGACCCCGGGCGAGGACTTGTAGATTTTTGGCGCACCGCTGATCCAACGCCAATGGCCTTCTTGCACGCCAATATAGGTTGTCATCGGCGCGGAACACTGCCGCCGACAGCTTTCGCAATGGCAATTCACGCAGGCCAGGACGGGCAGGTCAATGTCGAACCTGACGGCGCCACAAAGACAACGACCCTGCATTGCGTATCTCCTTGCCCACAGCGACAGCATGGGGCCAGCCTTGGAAAAACCGAAAACCAGATGCGACGCCAGACGGCGGGAAAGCGACGATCGCCACTGCCGGTCTGACTGGTCCGGGCCGCCCTGTCAGATCACAGCCCGCGCCAGCCGATGTCGCTGCGGCAAAAGCCCTCGGGCCAGTCCAGAAGGTCGATCATCGCATAGGCGCGGTTGCGGGCGTCGGACAGGGTGTCGCCGCGGGCCGTGATGTTCAGCACGCGGCCGCCATTGGCCGTGATCAACCCGTCCTGCAGGGCTGTGCCGGCGTGAAAGACCATGTGGCGGCTGTCTTCGGGCATCCGGTCCAACCCATTGATCACGCTGCCTTTGTCATAGGCGCCCGGGTAGCCCCTGGCAGCCATCACCACCGTGATCGCGTGATCCTGCGCCCAGTTGACGCGGGCCCCGCCCAGCCTGCCCTCGGCGCAGGCAAGCAAGAGGTCCAGCGCCTGCGCGCCAAGGCGCATCATCAGGACCTGGGTTTCGGGATCGCCAAAGCGGGCGTTGTATTCGACCAGACGAGGCGCGCCGTTTTCGATCATCAGACCGGCATAAAGCACACCCTGATAGGGGGTGCCGCGCCGGGCCATTTCGCGCAAGGTGGGCAGGATGATCCGGTCCATGGCCTTTTGGGCTATGGCCTCGGTCAGCACGGAGGCGGGGGAATAGGCACCCATGCCGCCGGTATTGGGGCCAAGGTCGCCGTCGAAGGCGCGTTTGTGATCCTGGGCCGTGCCGATCGGCAGGGCGGCGGTGCCATCGGTGAGGATGAAGAATGAGGCCTCCTCACCTTGCATGAATTCCTCGATCACCACTTCGGTCCCGGCCGCGCCAAACTCGCCGCCGAACATGTCGTCAAGGGCCGCCAGAGCCTCGGGCAGGGTCATCGCAACGACGACACCCTTTCCTGCAGCCAATCCGTCGGCCTTGATCACGATGGGGGCACCCTGGGCCGTCACATGGGCTTTCGCGGGACCGGCCTGGGTAAAGCGGGCATAGGCCGCCGTGGGGGCCTGGCAGGCGTCGCAGATCTCCTTGGTAAAGGCTTTGGACGCCTCCAGCCTTGCGGCGGCGGCCGAGGGGCCAAAGGTCAGAAATCCGGCAGCGCGCGTGGCATCGGCCACACCGGCGGCCAGCGGGGCCTCGGGGCCTATGATTATGAAATCAATGGCATTCTCGGTGGCAAACCCGACCACGGCGGCCCCGTCCAGCACATCAAGATCGGCGCATTCGGCCACAGAAGCGATCCCGGCATTGCCGGGGGCCACGATCAGCCGGTCGCATTTGGGGTTCTGCTTGACGGCCCAGGCCAGCGCATGTTCACGCCCGCCGGCGCCAAGGATAAGGATGTTCATGCGCGGCCCCCACGTGGCGTTTCCCTGCTAAAGCATGTCGCGTTTCGCTGAATGCAATAGAACGCGACATGCTCTTGCGTCATAAGGTCTGGCTGCCGCCCCCACAAGGTTTGCCATGTCAGATCTTTTCGAAGGCCCCACCCCTGCCCCCTCCAATTCCCCCGAATACATCGTTTCGGAACTGTCCGGCGCGGTCAAAAAGGTGATCGAAGGCAAGTTTGGGCTGATCCGGGTCAGGGGCGAGGTCGGGCGGGTGTCGGGGCCGCCTTCGGGGCCGACGACGTTGAAATAAATGACGCTTTCGGCGGCCAAGGAGACACAACTGTGACGTCGCGGTTGGCGATGTCGGTGCATTCGGTCAGGCCGCGCAATCGCGGTCATGCCGGGGGCCGCGATCAGGCGGTCGCATTTGGGGTCCTGATTCACCGCCCCGGCCTGGGCATCTTGCCGCCCGCCGGTTCACTGGATCAGGGTGTTCATGCGAACCATTTGCGCGCTGACGGGGCGATGCGCACCCGGGTGCATACCGAGCCAGCATGG
>JAYSWK010000475.1:0-3432 GCA_043718085.1 Rhodobacterales bacterium | reverse complement strand
CTTTCGGGATAGTCAAAGGCCTCGGCCTGAACATCCTGGCAAAAGGCCAGCGTCACCGGCCCGCAGGTGGCCGGGTCCGTCATCACCCGCATGGCGCGCGGCAAGGCGGTCAGGATATGTTCGGGCCGCGAGATGCGGTCGAAATAGCGGCTGACCGGGCGGAAACAGTCATTGGCGCTGACCGTGCCATCCTCGAAATCCTCGATCTGCTGCAAGACCGGATCGGGGGCGCGGCTGGCAAAGACATCGCCGGGGATCAGCAGCACGGGAATGCGGTTGGCATGGGCCAAAGCCGCCGCGGTCACCATATTCGTGGCCCCCGGCCCGATCGACGAGGTGACCGCCATGGCGCGACGGCGCTTGCTGGCCTTGGCAAAGGCAATGGCGGCATGGGCCATGGTCTGTTCATTATGCCCGCGCCAGGTGGGCAGGGTGTCGCGGATGCCGTGCAATGCCTCGCCCAGGCCCGCCACATTGCCATGGCCGAAAATGCCCCAGACCCCTTCGATGAACCGGCTGCCATCTTCGGTCATCTGCACCGAAAGCCACCGCACCATGGCCTGCGCCGCCGTCAGTCTGATCGTGGTCATATCGCCCCTCCCACACCCGCACGGGCGTCATCCCAATATTTGCACATCCGCCTGAAATTCGCGGCCAAAGTCGCCACGGCCGTGCTGTCGTCGATCTGGCCCGCCATCCAGTCGCGTCCGACATCGCCATGGATCGTGCGGCCCACGGCAAAGCCCTTGACCAAAGGCTGCGCCGCCGCCAGCTTGAACGAGGCCGCCAGTTCCGCCTCGCTTTGCCCCAGCCCTAGCACGACCACGCCCTGCACATGCGGGTCGCGCGCGGTGATGGCGGCACAGGTCACCTCCCAGGCGCGCGCGGTCTGCAACGGCTCCAGCTTCCACCAGTCGGGATAGATGCCGATGTCGTAGAACCGGCTGATCAGCCTGGCGGTCGAGAAATCGTCGACCGGCCCGACTTTCGACGGGATGACCTCCAGCAGGAACTCCAGCCGGTTGCGCCGACAGGACTGGAACAGGCGCTGAACGACATCCTCTTGCTGGGCCTGCATATCGGGCGCGTCATCGGGGTGACAAAAGCACAGGACCTTGACGACATGGTCCAGCGGCCATTCGGCCAGCCCACCATAATCCGCCCCGATCTCTGGCTCCAGGCTCACGGGGCGCGAGGTCGGCCATTCCACCGGCCGCCCGATCCACAACCCCTGCCCCGCAGCCCGGTACAAGGCCGTGCGCCCCAGACGGCTGTCGCACAAAAGCCCAAAGCCCGCACGGCCCTGCGACACGTCCAGCGTGGCATCCAGACACAATTCCTTGAAGGCCGCGATCTTTTCAGCTGTCGCGCCAGGCGTCTGTTCCAGCTGAATACGGTGGTCAAAGGCAAAGGCGCGCACCTCGGTCCAGCGTTTGCGGCGGTTGGTGGACCAATGGATCTGCTCCAGATCCGCATCCTTGCGCAGGGCCGGGGTCGTGACGCCGCGCCCCAGAAAGAATTGCAACTCCTGCCAACTGGGATAGGCCGGGGTGCAGCCATGGCGGCTGACGGCAAAGGCCCCGCAGGCATTGGCATAGGTCAAAGCCTGGGACCACGGCGCATCCTCAAGCCAGCCCTTGATCAGCCCGGACATGAACCCATCGCCCGCGCCCAGCACGTTGAACACCTCGATCGGAAAGCCCGGCCCCGCCTCGCCCGCATCCAGCGTGTCCGGAATGGCGCCCGCAAAGGCCGCAGCCCCCATCGGGCCGCGCTTGCAGACCAGAACGGCCGGCGTGACCGCCCGGACCGCCCGCAAGGCCGCCATCGTGTCCGTCGTCCCGCCCGCGATGTGAAATTCTTCTTCGGTTCCCACGATCAGGTCAAAGAGGGCCAGGCTGGCTTGCAACTTGGCGGTCACCTCGGCGCTTGCGATGAACCGCGCCTCGCCCGCGCCATGACCAGCCAGGCCCCACAGGTTCGGGCGATAGTCGATGTCCAGCGCCGTCCGCGCCCCGTGCTTGCGCGCCAGCGTCAGCGCCTTCAGCACCGCCGCCTCGGTGCGCGGGTTGGACAGATGCGTGCCCGTCGCCACGACCGAACGCGCCTCGGCCACGAATCCCTCGTCAATATCCTCGACCGAAAGGGCCATATCGGCGCAGTTTTCGCGGTAAAAGATCAGCGGGAACTGCTTTTCGTCGCGGATGCCCAGCAAGACCAGCGCCGTAAGCCGCGTGGGGTCGGTCGTGACACCGCGCACATCGACGCCTTCGCGCACCAGCTCCTCGCGGATGAAGCGGCCCATGTGTTCATCGCCAACCCGCGTGATCAAAGCCGAGCGCAACCCCAGCCGCGCCGTGCCCGCCGCAATATTGGTGGGCGAGCCACCGATGTATTTCTGGAACGATCCCATATCCTCCAGCCGCCCGCCAACCTGGGCGCCATAAAGGTCAACCGAAGCGCGGCCGATGGTGATGACATCCAACAGTTTCATGCCAATCGGCCCCCTGAACGCGCATTGCAGCCCGGCAAGACTCATGCGCCCACCGCTTTTGGAATTTTTATTCCATTTTCTGTCAAAGCAAAAGCAAATTCTTCACGACCGCGCGTCGCGGGCCGTGCCGACGGCCACGGCCAGGGAAATCGCCATGGCGATGGTCGCCGACAGTGACCGAAAGGCGCCGAAATCAACTTCGGGCACGGTCAGGACCGCTGTGGACAACCGGGCCAGCGGGCTGGTCATGCGGTCGGTCAGGGCCACAACCGGGATCTTGCGCGCCTGGGCATCCTGCGCCAGGGCCAGGGTTTCCTCGGAATAGGGCGCAAAGGTAATGGCCAGAACCGCGTCGCCGGGGCGCAAGGCAAAGCGGTGATCCAGCTTTCCCACCCCGTCGTGCAGCATGGCGGGCACGGACATCTTTTCGAACACATAGGCCAGATAGCAGGCTACCGGAAAGGCGCGGCGCAGGCCGACCACATGGACAGTGTCCGCATGGCTTAGAAGCCCAACCGCTTGTGCCAATGCCGCCTCGTCCGCGGTTTTCGCCAGGGCTTCCAGGGACAGGCGCCCCGCTTCGATGAATTCGGCCAATAGCGCCGCCGGGCTGCCGGTTCCTGCGTCCTTCAGGTTGCGCAGCCGGGTCGAATAATCGGGCAAGCCGGGGCTGTAAGCGTCGCGAAACAGCTTTTGCATGTCCGAGAACCCGGAAAACCCCAGGATCTGACAAAACCGCATCAGAGCCGAGGGCGGCACATCCGCCCCCGCCGCCAGTTCGGCCACGGTCGAAACGGCAATGCGTTCGGTATTTGCGGCGATGAAATCGGCACATTGGCGCAATCGGCGTGGCAGCCCATCACTGACCTCGGCCAGACGCTGGCGATATTCGTCAAGCGATGCCGGAGCCTGCACGACGCCCGCCGAAGCAACCTGCA
>JAYSWK010000474.1:0-3442 GCA_043718085.1 Rhodobacterales bacterium | reverse complement strand
TGCGCGGCGTCATGCGGTATTCGTGCAGAACGGTCAGCGGGTAATTGCGCCGCTCCATATCCAGACGTGCGATCACCCGCCAGGAACCGCCGACGAGGTAGATGCGTTCGCCGTCCGATTTGATTTCCGATTGCAGGGCTTTGAGGGTTTTGACGATATGGTCCTGTCGGTCCTTGGGCGTGCCGGGGATTTGTTGCAGGCGGAACGGCCCGAGGTTGGACGTGGCGCGTTTGGTGACGCGGCCATTGCCGATGCGGGCCAGTTCCATGGAATTGCCGCCGAGGTCGCAGACCAGGCCCTTGGCCTCGGGCCAGCCCAGAAGCACGCCTTGCGCCGACAGCCGCGCCTCTTCATCACCGGCAATGACCCGCAGCTTGAGGCCGGTTTCGCGCAGAACTTCGGCCTGGAAATCGGGGCCATCGGATGCCTCGCGCGTGGCGGCGGTGGCAACGACGGTGAGGGAGTGGATGTCCATGCCGCGGGCGAGAAGGGCGAAACGTTTCAGCGCGACCAAGGCGCGGGCGCGGCCTTCGGGGTTCAGCATGCCGGTTTCGGCCAGCCCCTTGCCCAGACCGCACATGATCTTTTCATTGTAGAAATAGGCGGGCGAGCGGGCGGCGCCGTCAAAGACCACCATGCGGACCGAGTTGGAGCCGACATCGACCACACCGACCCGGCTGAGCGCGCGGGTTGAAGGGTCGCCGAACAGCGGGCGGCCGAAGGGGCCCCAATCCTCGGCCTCACGGGCGTCGGGCAGTTCGGGGGTGGCGGCGTCGGATGGCATCGGCGATTCCCCCCTTTGGCTGATCGGCTGACTTGTGAATGGCGGATGCGGGGGGATGGGTCAATGGGGTTTGCGCCCTGCAGGCCGCGCGACATGAGCAGCGTACTTTGCGGAAATCCTTGACTGGAGGATTTCTGATCGCGCAGCACCCCGGCTAAGTATTTGGGCCAAGGTGGAGGGCGACTTGTCAAGTCATTGCAAAGGTTTAACCTATTCGCCGGCCAGGCGGGGGGCGTCTTTGGCCCCGGCGGTGCCGCGACCGGACAGCGAGGGGTTTTCCATGAAAAAGCGGTGGCAATTGAACAGCGAGGCGCCAAGGGGCAGCTCGCGCGTATAGCGGCCCTCGGGGGTCAACACCCAGCTTTGCGCCTCGTCCGCCAGATTGGCGGCCATGATCTGGCCCATGATCTGGGCGCGGACGGTGGGGTTGTGGACCTCGACCAGGGTTTCGACGCGACGCGACAGGTTGCGGTCCATCCAGTCGGCCGAGGACAGAAAGACATGCGCCTGCTTGGACGGCAGGCCATGACCCGCGCCGAAACACATGATCCGGCTGTGTTCCAGAAAGCGGCCCACGACTGATTTGACGCGGATGTTTTCGGAAAGGCCCTTGATGCCGGGGCGCAACCCGCAGATGCCGCGGATGATCAGCGAGATTTTCACCCCCGCCCCCGAGGCCGCATAAAGCGCGTCGATGACGTCGGGTTCGAAAAGGGAATTGAGCTTGATCCAGATTTCGGCCGGGTGGCCCGCCTTGGCATGGGCCGCCTCGGCCGCGATGAGCGACAGGAGGCGGGGTTTGAGGGTGGTGGGGGCGATGGCGAGGTTTTCCAGCCCCTCGGGTTGCACATAGCCGGACAGGTAGTTGAACACTTTGGTGGCATCACGGCCCAGGGCGGCATCGCAGGTGAAAAACGAAAGGTCGGTATAGATCCGGGCGGTGATCGGGTGGTAATTTCCGGTGCCGTAATGGGTATAGGTCACCAGATTTTCACCCTCGCGCCGCACGACGGTCGAGATCTTGGCATGGGTTTTCTGGTGCATGAAGCCGTAGACGACATGGGCCCCAGCGCGTTCCAGGCGGCGTGACTGCAAGATATTGGCGGCCTCGTCGAACCGGGCCTTCAGCTCGACAAGGGCGGTCACCGACTTGCCATTCTCGGCCGCCTCGCACAAAGCCGAGACGACGGGCGAGTTGACGGATGTGCGGTAAAGCGTTTGCTTGATCGCCAGAACATTGGGATCGCGCGCGGCCAGTTCCAGAAAGCGGATCACCATGTCGAAGGTTTCGTAAGGGTGGTGCAGCAGCATGTCCTTTTGCCGGATCGCGGCAAAAAGATCGCCGCCGTGATCGGTGACACGTTCGGGCACGCGGGGGGTGAAGGCGGGCCACAACAGATCGGGGCGCGAGGCGAGGACCAGTTGCTTGAGGTCGGCGACACCCAGAAGGCCGCGCACCTCGACCACCTCGTCGGGGGTTACGGCCAGTTCCTGCATGATCAGGGCGCGCAGATCCTCGGGCGCGCCGGCCGAGATTTTCAGGCGGATCACCTCGCCGCGCCGCCGCCGTTTCAGGGCGGTTTCAAATTCGCGCACCAGGTCTTCGCTTTCTTCCTCGACCTCAAGATCGCTGTCGCGCAGCACGCGGAAGATGCAATGGCCGCGGTCGGTATAGCCGGGAAAGAGCATGTTCAGATGCAGAAGGAGCAGCTCTTCCAGCGGCAGAAAGCGGGCCTCGCCGGGGCGGCCGGGCAGGGGGACAAAACGGGCGATCTGCTGGGGGATCGGCAACAGCGCCTTGAGGGTGCGGTGATCGGAGACACGCTCCAGTTCCAGCGCCAGCGAAAAGCCGGTGTTGGGGATGAAGGGAAAGGGGTGTGCGGGGTCGATGGCCAGGGGTGAAAGCACCGGAAAAACCTTTTCGACAAAGTTTTCCTCAAGGAATTTCAGGTCGCGGGCACTGAGTTTGGAGCGGTTCAGAAGGGTGATATGCTCGCCCTCCATCTCGCGCTTGAGTTTGTTGAAGACGGTCTGCTGGGTCTGCATCAAGCGGCGCGCATCGGCGTGGATCAGGGCCAGCTGTTCGGCGGGGCTGCGGCCATCATCCGAAGCGGGGGCATTGCCGTTGCGCAATTGCGCGCGCAGACCGGCGACGCGGACGGTATAGAATTCGTCCAGATTGGTGGCCGAGATCGACAGGAAGCGCAGCCGTTCCAGAAGCGGCACCTTGGGGTTGGACGCCTCGTCCAGAACGCGCCAGTTGAAGGCGAGCCAGGAAAGTTCGCGGTTAAAAAAGCGTTTGGGGCCCTTGGCCTCGGCCTGGGAAATGGTGATCGGGTCGGCAAAGGGGACTTTGAGGAAATCTGCCTGGGTCATGACGGCTTCTTGCCGGAGGAAAGTGACGTTTTGGTGAACCTGTCACCCCGGCGGGCACTTGTCCAGCGGGGGCGGGCAGGGGCCAAAGCCAGTCTGGTTCCGATTGAATCGAAAATCGCGGCCTTTCGCCAAGGCTCGAACGCGGTTTTCGATCAGAATGTCTTCTTGTGAACCAGGCAGGACCTAAAGCGGGATGAGTTTGCATGGAATCGAAAAACGCTGCCTCTCGCATTCGCTCGAACGCGCATTTCGATGAGTTTGTTTCCATGAAACCTCATCCCG
>JAYSWK010000473.1:0-3456 GCA_043718085.1 Rhodobacterales bacterium | reverse complement strand
AGGGTCAGCGCCGCAGGCGCAGTACCCGGATGCGCCACCAGTTCCACCAGACGCATCGCCGGGGCGGGGTTGAAAAAATGCAAGCCCAGCACCCGCCCCGGAACCCGCAGCCCTCGGGCCACCGCCGCCACGGACAGCGACGATGTATTGGTCGCCAGCACCACCTGATCGCCGACCACCCGCTCCAGGTCGCCAAACAGGGCCTGCTTGGCGGCCAAAACCTCGGCAATTGCCTCGATCACCAGATCGGCCCCGGCCAACCCGGCCAGACCCTCTACCACGCAAAACCGCCCAAGCAGCGCGGCGCGATCCGCCTCGGTCATGGCGCCCTTGGCCACCCTTTGGGCCAACACGCCACCAAGCCGTTCCCGCGCGCTGTCCCGCGCCCCGGCCTGGCCATCAGTGGCCACCACGTCAAAACCCGCCGCGGCATAGACCTGGGCTATTCCCAAACCCATCGTCCCCAGACCCACCACTGCGATCTTCATCAGCGCCCCCATGTTGCGCCCATCATCGCCAAGGGCCATAAAATTTCAAGCTTTAAGTTTTAAGCTTGAAATTCTTTTCGCACGGGTCCAGTCTGACCACCAAAGTGAGTGGGAGAGGATCGGGCCATGAACGTGCTTTGCCTTGGCGGGGGTCCGGCGGGTCTTTACTTTGCCATTTCGATGAAACTGCGCGATCCGGGCCATCAGGTCACGGTGCTGGAACGCAACCGGGCCAATGACACGTTCGGCTGGGGTGTGGTTCTTTCGGACGATGCGCTCAGCCGGATGCAAAAGAATGATCCGGTCAGCACGGCCGCGATCAGGGGCGAGTTTGCCTATTGGGACGATATCGCCGTTGTCCATGACGGCCAACGCACGGTGTCGGGTGGTCATGGCTTTGCCGGGATCGGGCGCAAGACCATGCTGGTTCTGCTTCAGGCCCGTGCCCGCGAACTGGGCGTCGATCTGCGCTTTGAAACCGAATTCAAATCGGCCGAGGACTATCGGCGCGATTATGACATCGTGGTCGCCTGCGACGGGATCAACTCTTTGGTGCGGCGCGAATATGCGCAGGTCTTCCAGCCCGATATCGACACGCGCAAATGCAAGTTCGTCTGGCTGGGCACCCATCAGAAGTTCGACGATGCCTTTACCTTCATCTTCGAAAAGACCGCCCATGGCTGGGTTTGGGCGCATGTCTATCAATTCGACAAGGACACCGCGACCTTCATCGTCGAATGCCTGCCGGAAACCTGGGACAAATGGGGCTTTGCCGCCATGTCCAAAGAGGACACCATTGCGACATGCGAGCGCATCTTTGCCCGCCATCTGGGCGGCCACGCGCTGATGTCCAACGCCGCCCATCTGCGCGGCTCGGCTGTGTGGATGCAGTTCCCGCGGGTGATCTGCAACCGCTGGTATCATGAAAACGTCGTGCTGATGGGCGATGCGGCGGCGACGGGGCATTTCTCGATCGGGTCGGGATCCCGCCTGGCCTTTGACAGCGCCATCGCCTTGGCCGATTACCTGCACTCCGAACCCACCCTGCAGGGCGCATTTGAACGCTATCAGGACGAACGACGCGTCGAGGTGCTGCGCCTGCAATCCGCCGCCCGCAACTCCCTTGAATGGTTCGAGGAGGTCGAGCGTTATCTTGACTTGGCCCCCCTGCAATTCGCCTATTCGCTGTTGACCCGCAGCCAGCGGATTTCCCATGAGAATTTGCGCCAGCGCGATCCGGCGTTTCTGGCCCGTGTCGAGGACTGGTTTCAGGATCAGGCGGGCGGGCAAATGGGCCGCCGCCCGATGTTCGCGCCCTTTCGTCTGCGCGACATGGCCCTTGCCAACCGCGTCGTCGTCTCGCCCATGGCGCAGTACAAGGCCGTGGACGGCTGCCCGACCGATTGGCATTTCGTCCATTACGGCGAACGGGCCAAGGGGGGTGCCGGGCTGATCTATACCGAGATGACCTGCGTGTCGGCGCAGGGACGCATCACGCCGGGCTGCCCCGGCCTTTACACACCCAGGCATGAAGCGGCGTGGAAGCGTCTGGTGGATTTCGTCCATGGCGAAACCCAGGCCAAGGTCTGCTGCCAGATCGGCCATTCGGGCCGCAAGGGTTCGACCCAACTGGGGTGGGAAGATGGCGATGCGCCGCTGGCGCGCGGCAACTGGCCGGTGATGTCAGCCTCGGCCATTGCCTGGACGCCGGACAATCAGGTTCCCAAAGAAATGGACCGTGCCGATATGGACAAGGTGCTGGTCCAGTTCGTCAAATCCACTGAAATGGCCGCCAGATGCGGCTTTGACATGATCGAGCTGCACGCCGCCCACGGGTATCTGATCTCTTCGTTCATCAGCCCCAAATCCAACACCCGGACCGATGACTACGGCGGGTCCCTGGAAAACCGGATGCGCTATCCGTTAGAGGTGTTTGCGGCGATGCGCGCCGAATGGCCGGGGCAAAAGCCCATGTCGGTGCGCATCTCGGCCCATGACTGGGTGGGGGCGGATGGCGTCACCCCGGCGGAAGCGGTCGAGATCGCCCGGATGTTCGCGGCAGCCGGGGCCGATATCATCGACGTCAGCGCCGGTCAGACCAGCCCCGAGGCGGCGCCGATCTATGGCCGCATGTTCCAGACTCCGTTCAGCGACCGTATCCGCAACGAAACCGGCCTTGCCACCATGGCCGTGGGCAATATCACCGAGGCCGATCAGGTCAATTCCATCCTGGTGGCGGGCCGGGCCGACCTGGTGTGCCTGGCACGTCCCCATCTGGCCGACCCCTATTGGACATTGCATGCGGCCCTGCAGTCGGGCGATGCTGTCAGCGAATGGCCGCTGCCCTATCTGGCAGGCCGCGATCAGGCGCGGCGGTTGCAGGCCCGCGCTGCCGAGGTGATACGCGCATGACATTCTCGGGCAAACGGGTTCTGGTCACGGGCGGCGGCTCAGGCGCAGGGGCCGACCTTGCCCTCGGTTTCGCCCGCGCGGGGGCCGAGGTCGTGATCTGTGGCCGCCGGGTCGAGGCGCTGGCGCGGACCGTGGCCCAAAGCGCCAATATCCGCGCCTTGCCTTGCGATGTGACCGACGAGGCTTCGGTCACGCAGCTTTTCAAGGACGCGGGCCCCGTCGACATCGTGATCGCCAATGCCGGTCAGGCCGATTCGGCCCCTTTCCAGCGCACGACGCTGGATCAATGGAACGCCATGCTGTCGGTCAACCTGACGGGCACCTTCCTGACCTTTCGCGAAGGCTTGCGCCAGATGCCGGGCTGGGGGCGGCTGATTGCCGTGGCCTCGACCGCCGGGGTCAAGGGCTATGCCAAGATCGCGCCCTATGCCGCGGCCAAGCACGGGGTCATGGGAATGGTGCGTTCGCTGGCGCAGGAAGTGGCCAAGGGGCCGGTCACGGTAAACGCCATCTGCCCCGGTTTTCTGGACACCGACATGACCGACCGTTCGGTGCA
>JAYSWK010000472.1:0-8672 GCA_043718085.1 Rhodobacterales bacterium | reverse complement strand
AACGCCAGCGCCAGCGCCACGCCCAGTATGGCCGCATGGGCCGTGGCATCCCCGAAATAGGCCATCCGCCGCCACACCACGAAACTGCCCAACGGCCCCGTCGCCAGCGCCAGCCCCAACCCGGCCAAGGCAGCGCGCACCAGAAAATCGTCAAACATGCTCATGTCCGTGGTCATGGTCATGGTCATGGGTGTGATGATGCGCGTGCCCTGGGTCATGGTCATGGTCATGGTCATGGTCATGGTCATGATCGTGATCGTGATCGTGGTGATGCTGATACAGCGCCAACGCGCCCTGCGTCCCCAACCCGAACAAGGCCCGGTATTCCGGCGCATTCGACACCACCCGTGGCGTGCCTTCACAGCAGATGTGGTGGTTCAGGCAGATCACCCGGTCCGACGCAGCCATGACCACATGCAGATCATGGCTGACCATCAGTACCGCCGCCCCCGTCTCGCGCCGGACCTCCTCGATCAGGCGGTAAAAGGCCGCTTCACCCGGCTGATCCAATCCCTGCGTCGGCTCATCCAGCACCAAAAGCTGCGGCCGGGTCAGCAAGGCGCGGGCCAGAAGCACCCGTTGAAACTGTCCACCCGACAGGCCCGACATCTGCCGCGCCGCCACCCCCTCGACCCCAACCCGCGCCAGCGCAGCACAGGCCTCGGCATCCCCGGCGCGCTGCGGGAGCGATAAAAAGCGCCGCACCGTCATCGGCAGGCTCGCATCAAAGGCCAGACGCTGGGGCACATAGCCCAGCCGCAACCCCGACGCGCGCGCGACCCGCCCCGCCGACAGCGGAACGATCCCCAGCAAGGCGCGCAAAAGCGTCGACTTGCCCGACCCGTTCGGTCCCAGAATGGTGACAATTTCCCCCGGCCCGATGGCCAGGGTCACATGGCTCAGCACCTCGTCCCCGCTGAGGCTGACCGAAATATCGCTAGCTTCCAGAAGGGCGCTCATGCCACGATCTCTGCCGCCAGGGGCTTGCAGGCCGGGCACAGTCCCAGCGCCTCGACCGTGCTGCGCTCGACGGTGAAGTGCAGCGTCTTGGCCGCCGCCGCCAGCGCCTCGACCACGGCCGCAGCCGGAGCTTCGGCCACCGCATGGCATTCCCGGCAGATCAGAAAGGCGGGGGCGTGCACCTCCCCGACATGCATGCAGGCGGCAAAGGCATTCAGCCGCCTGATGCGGTGGACAAGCCCCTGCTCTTCCAGAAACTCCAACGCGCGATAGGCCACGGGTGGCTGATTGGCAAAGCCATCCGCCACCAGCCGCTCCAACACCTCATAGGCCCCAAGGGCGCGCGGGCTGTCCAGCAGGATCTGCAAGGCCCGCCGCCGAACCGGCGTCAACCGCTGCCCCGCCGCCCCCAACCGCGCCTCCGCCAAGGCCAGGGCATCATGGGCACAGGCCGCATGGTCATGTGGGTGAAAGGCCGAATGATCATGGGACATGGCGGCTCCGACTGTTACAGTATAACAAGGTGATTGACATGATATATTATAACACCATACACCTTGCCCGCACCCAATGAAAGGCCCGAAAATGCGCTTGGCTGCCATTTTGCTTTTGGCGATGACCTTGCCCTGCCTGGCAGAAGTTCCCCGTGTTGTGACCGATTTTGGCCCGGTTCAGTCGCTGGTTTCCGATGTGATGGGCAAGCTTGGTTCGCCTGCGGCCCTGTTGCCGGCGGGCAGTGATCCGCATGATTTCCAGCTGCGCCCGTCGCAGGCCGCTGCGCTGGCCGGGGCCGATCTGGTCTTTTGGGTCGGACCAGAGTTGATGCCGACCCTGGGCGATGCTTTGAACACCCTGGCGCCGCAGGCGAAAATCGTGGCCTTGTTGACCACGGGTGGCAGCACGCAGCGCCATTTTGCAGATGGCGCGGTGGATCCTCACGCCTGGCTTGACCCTGCGATTGCCATGTCCTGGCTTGGGGTCATTGAGCGCGAGCTGTCGGCCAAGGACCCCGCGCACGCGGCAACCTATGCTGCCAATGCGGTGCGGGCGGTTGCGCGTTTGCACGCCCTGGACCGCGACCTTGCGGCCATGCTCGCCCCCATCAAGTCCCGCCCCTTTGTGACGTATCACGACGCATTCGGACATTTTGCCGACCATTATGGCCTGACCCAGGCTGGCGCCATCGAGTTGAGCGACGCCTCCAGCCCCAGTGCGGCGCAATTGGCGAAAGTTCGGGATATACTGGCCACCTCCAGCGCCATCTGCGTCTTTCCAGAGGTTGGACGTGACTCAAAGTTCATCGCATCGCTGACGGTGGGGCTGCAAGTTGAGGTAGGTGCGGCGCAGGACATCGAATTTGTCGCAACCAACGCCGGCCCCGGCCAGTACAACGTGCTGATGCGGGCACTTGCTGCGGGGTTGGTGGACTGCCTTTCCCGCGAATAGCCGTGCATCGGTGCCGGCCATCCTCTTGACCCTTCGGTCCGCTTCAGCCACCACTTGCCCGGCTACCTGGGGGGCAAGACATGGCTGAGATCGCGGAATTCGGCACCAGTGCGGCGGGCGAGATGGTCCATAGGATCACCATTGCGGCGGGCGACCTTGCGGCCTCGATCCTGACCAAGGGGGCCAGCCTGCAATCGGTTCGGCTGCGGGGCATCGACCATGATCTGACCCTGGGTTCTGACAGGCTGGCCGATTACGAGGGCAAGATGCGCCATCATGGGCCGCTTGTCGCCCCGGTGGTCAACCGCCTGACCGGGGCGCGGGCACCGATTGGCGGCAAAAGCTTTCAGTTCGAGGCCAATCAGACCGGCCGCCACACGTTGCATTTCGGCGCCAACGGCACGCAGCACCGGGTCTGGCAGATTGCCGAGGCCAGTGACAGCGCGGTCACCCTGACCGTGACCCTGCCTGCGGGCCAGGGCAACATGCCGGGCAATCGCCCGGTGCGGGCCCGCTTTGCGATCACCGAGGCCGGATTGCAGCTGGATATCACGGCCACGACGGATGCGCTGACCCTGTTCAACGCCGCCAATCACAGCTATTGGAACCTTGATGGCAGCCCGACCTGGGCGGGCCATGCAATCCAGATCGCCGCCGATCACTACCTGCCGGTCACGCCGGATTTCTGCCCGACGGGCGAGGTCGCCCCGGTGGGCGGCACCATGTTCGATCTGCGCCAGATGCGGCAGATCGTGCCGGGGGTGGATGTCTATGACCACAATTTCTGCCTGTCCCAAGGCCGCCAGCCGCTGCGGGATGTGCTGTGGCTGCGGGGGGCTGCGGGGTTGACCATGACCCTGGCCACGACCGAGGCCGGGGTGCAGGTTTATGACGGGCGGAATGCCCAAAGGCCGGGTTGCGCCCTGTATGAAGGGCTGGCGATCGAGCCGCAATCCTGGCCCGACGCCCCCAATCATGCGGGTTTCCCGGCGATCGAACTGCGGCCAGACGAGGAGTATCACCAGACGACCAGGTGGAGTTTCAGCCGGAGTGAAGGGCGGAAAAAGGCGTGATGTCCAAGTTTTGGACATCGTGTTTTATCGTTATTTCCCAATATGTTACCGATTTTCGTTAACCAAAACGAAAGGTTTGACATCGGGTCCCAGAGGACCGTCTGAGGGGCCTTCCGGGGGAAGGTCCCTCGGTTCGATTGCCAAAGCCAATCGGGGGAGGGCAAAAAGGAAGAGGTTCAGCAAACCTCGATCATGCGGCCCGCCCCGGCCAACCCGACAAAAAGGCCGGACACCTGATCGGCTTTGGCCCTAAAGCGGGATGAATTTGCATGGAATCGAAAAACGCTGCCTCTCGCATTCGCTCGAACGCGCATTTCGATGAGGTTGTTTTCATGAAACCTCATCCCGCCCTAACCCTCGACCCCGGAACTGGCCGCGCCCTGATACCATTTCACGATGGCGTCACGTTCGGTCTGTTCGATGAAGCTGAGGTTGGCGGGCGGCATGGCATGGGTCAGACCCGCTTGCAGATAGATCCGCCGCGCCTCACGCGCGATGTCGGACGGGGTTTCCAGAAGCACGCCCTTGGGGGCCCAATGGATGCCCTCATACGACGGTTCACGCGCGTGGCACATGGCGCAGCGGCCCTGGATGATCGAGGTGACATCCTCGAACCCCGGGGCCGAGGCATGGATCAGATCGGTCGGCGTCATCGCCGCCTCTTCGGCCCGCTGGCGCATTGGCACGGTCGAAAGCCAGGCCGCCAGGATGAACAGCACCGCCGTCGCGAACCAGGTCCAATGCGGGGTGCCCTTGCGCGCGTGGCGGGTGTTGAACCAGTGCCGCACCGTGACGCCCATCAGGAAAATCAAGCTGGCGATGACCCAGTTGTATTCGGTCGCAAAGACCAGGGGATAATGGTTGGACAGCATGAGGAAGATGACGGGCAGCGTCAGGTAATTGTTGTGCGTGCTGCGCTGCTTGGCAATCTTGCCGTATTTCGGGTCAGGCGCCCGTCCCGCAATCAGATCGGCCACCACGACCCGCTGATTGGGCATGATCACGAAAAAGACATTGCCGCTCATCACCGTGGCCGTGAAAGCCCCCAGATGCAGCATGGCGGCGCGGCCCGAAAAGACATGGACATAGAACCAGGCCATGCCGACCAGAATGACGTACAAGAGAATCATCAACCGCGTGTTGTCATCACCGAATTTGCTTTTGCAGATCAGATCATAGGCGATCCAGCCAAAGGCCAGCGACCCCAGCGAGATGGCGATGGCCTGCAGCGTGGTCAGATCCATCACCTCGGGGTCGATCAGAAAGAACTGCGCGCCCATGTAATAGACCAGCACCAGCATGGTGAAACCGGACAACCAGGTCCAATAGCTTTCCCATTTGAACCAGGTCAGATGTTCGGGCATCTCGGCCGGGGCCACGAGGTATTTGTTGATGTGGTAAAAGCCGCCACCATGGACCTGCCATTCCTCGCCCGCCGCCCCTGCGGGCAAATTGGGCACCTTGCGCAGACCCAGGTCCATGGCGATGAAGTAAAAGCTGGACCCGATCCAGGCGATGGCCACGACCACATGGACCCAGCGGACCGCAATCTGCACCCAGTCCCACAGCACGATCCAGTCATACATCGCGTCTCTCCTCGGTTTCACGAAATCCTATACCGGGGGGCACTTGTCTGTTAATCCTGTAAATGCCCTATCACTTTCAAAAATCGGGTGAAGCCTGATGTCCTATGTCGTCAATCTGAAGATGTTCGTGCGGGTCTATGAACTGGCGTCGATGTCGGCGGCGGCGCGGGATCAGCGCACATCGCCTGCCGTTGCCTCGGCCCGGATTTCCGAACTGGAAAAGCATCTTGGGGTGCGGCTATTCAACCGCACCACCCGCAGCCTGCAACCGACGGAAAATGGCAAGCTGTTTTACGACGGCGCGCGCAAGGTCCTGGAAGCGATCGACGAGGCTGAGGCGGCCGTTATGGAGACGGCGCAAAATCCGCGTGGCGTGGTCTTTGTGGCCGCCCCCCTGGGCATCGGGCGGCGTTTCATCGCGCCCCATGTGCCGCATTTCAAGGACCAATACCCCCAGATCGACGTGCGGCTGCGCCTGTCGGACCGGGTCATCGACCTGACGGCCGAGGGGCTGGATGTGGCCTTCCATCTGGGCATCCTGGAAGACAGCGCCCTCAAGGTCCGCCTGGTCGCCAATTGCCCGCGGATCCTGTGCGCCGCGCCGGACTATGTCGCGCGGCGCGGCATGCCGCAGGACGGCGCGTCCCTGGTCCAGGACAAGCACGATTGCCTGAACCTGCGCTTTCCCGGTGCCAAGGAGTTTCAATGGACCCTGCAAACCCCCGAGGGCCCGCAACGCTATGACATCACCGGCCCCTACGAATCGGATGATGGCGAGGTGCTGACCGGTTGGGCGCTGGACGGGCGCGGCGTGGTGCTGAAGACCGTCTTTGAAGTGGCCGACCATCTGCGCGAGGGCCGCCTGGTGCCCGTGGCAACCGCCACGCCCCCCCTGCCGACACAGCTGTCGCTTCTGTCCCAGCACCGCAGCGCCAAGGACAGCAAGGTGCGCCTGTTCACCGATTTCATGGTGGCCCGCATCCGCGACGAAATAAGGCGTACCGAAACCGCCGCGTGACGCTCAGCTTCCCCGATAGGTCGAATAGCCGAATGCCGACAGCAAAAGCGGGACATGGTAATGGGCATCCGCATCCTGAATGCCGAACCGGATCGGGATCTTGTCCAGAAACAATGTCTCGCCCGACACCTGGCCCGTGGCGCGCAGATAATCGCCGGCGCAAAAGACCAGTTCATAGCCACCGACGGTGAACCCCTTGCCTTCCAGCATCCGCCCATCGGTGCGGCCATCGGCATTGGTCATCATCTCGGCGATCTTTTTGTGGCTGTTGCCCGTGACCCGGTACAGCATGATCCTGATCCCCGCCGCCGGGCATCCCCGCGCGGTATCCAGCACATGTGTCGAAAGCCAACCCTTGCTCATCCTGCCCTCCCGTTTGCCCGACCATGCCCGGTTCCCATTCTGCCCGTTCATTGTACCGCTGCCAAGGCAAAGCACTTTATGCCATTATTTGATAACCCTTCGCCCACTTCCGGCATAGTCTGGCGCCAAACACAGGAGTCCCCATGCGCTATCCCCGCGATTTCCGTGGCCACGGGCCTGATGCCCCCGACGCCAAATGGCCGGGCGGCGCCAGGATCGCCGTCTCGGTGGTGCTGAACTATGAAGAGGGCGGCGAGAACAACATCCTGCATGGCGATGGCGGGTCCGAGGCGTTTCTGTCCGACATCGCTGGCGCCGCCCCCTGGCCGGGCCAGCGGCACTGGAACATGGAATCGATCTATGATTACGGCGCGCGGGCGGGCTTCTGGCGGCTGCACCGGCTTTTCACCGGCATGGATATCCCTGTCACGATCTATGGCGTGACCACCGCCCTGGCCCGCAACCCCGAACAGCTCGCAGCCATGAAGGCCGCCGGGTGGGAGATCGCCTCGCACGGCCTCAAATGGGTCGATCACCGCGACATGCCCGAGGCCGAGGAAGCCGCCCAGATCGCCGAATGCTTCCGTCTGCACACCGAAGTCGTGGGTGCCCCGCCGCAGGGCTGGTACACCGGGCGCTGCAGCATGAACACCGTGCGGCTGACGGCTCAAACCCGCAGGCTCGCCTGGATTTCCGACACCTATGACGACGACCTGCCCTATTGGCGCGAATATGGCGACCACGATCAGCTCGTGATCCCCTATACGCTTGAGGCCAATGACATGCGCTTTGCCACGGCACCGGGCTATATAACGGGCGAGCAGTTCTACTCATATCTCAAGGACAGTTTTGACACGCTTTATGCCGAAGGAAGCGAGGGACGCGCCAAGATGTTTTCCATCGGCCTGCATTGCCGCCTGATCGGCCGTCCGGGCAAGATCGCAGGTCTGAAGCGGTTCCTCGACTATGCAAAATCGCACGAAAGGGTCTGGTTCCCGCGCCGGATCGACATTGCCGATCATTGGGCAAAAACCCATCCCCACAGACGCTTCGCCCGGCCTTCTCAGATGGACCGTGCCACGTTCGTTGCAACCTGGGGTAGCATATTCGAACATTCCCCCTGGATCGCCGACCGCGCCTTTGATCTGGAACTGGGCCCCGCGCATGACAGCGCCGGGGGCCTGCACAATGCCCTGGCACGCATGTTCCGCAGTGCGACGCCGGCCGAACGGCTGGGCGTCCTGACGGCCCACCCCGATCTTGCGGGCAAGCTGGCGGCGGCCAAACGCCTGACGCCCGACAGCACCGCCGAACAGGCCAGCGCCGCGCTGGATGCGCTGACCGACGGTGAACGCGCGGCCTTCCAGCGGCTGAATACCGAATATGTCGCCAAGCACGGCTTTCCCTTCATCATCGCGGTGCGCGACAACACCAGGGACACGATCCTGCAGGCCTTCCAGACCCGCATCCATAACGACACCGCAACCGAGTTCGCGACCGCCTGCGCCCAGGTGGAACGCATCGCCGAACTGCGCCTGAAAGTCCTTTTGCCATGAGCCAGTATTATGCCCCGACCGGCGGCCTGCCGCCCCAGACCGCCCTGATGACCGGACGGGCCGTGTTCACCGAGGCCTATGCCTTCATCCCGCGCGGCTGCTTTTCCGATATCGTGACCTCATTCCTGCCCGGCTGGACGGGGATGCGGATGTGGCTGATCGCGCGGCCCATGTCAGGCTTTTCCGAAACCTTCAGCCAATATGTGATGGAGGTGCAGCCCGGCGGCGGCTCGGATGCGCCGGATGATGACAAGGGGGCTGAACATGTGCTGTTCGTCACCCATGGCGAGGCGACCGTCACCGTCGCGGGCCAGGGCTTTGACCTGACGCCGGGCGGCTATGCCTATATCCCGCCCGCAACACCCTGGACCTTTCTTGCCGAAGGCCAAAGCCCCACGCGCTTTCACTGGGTCCGCAAGCTTTATCAAGCCGCCCCCGGCATCGCGGCCCCCAAACCATTCGTGACCAATGAAAAAGCCATGCCGCTGAACCTGATGCCGGATACCAAGGGCGTCTGGGGCACCACCCGCTTTGTCGAACCCAGCGACCTGTCGCATGACATGCATGTCAATATCGTCACCTTCCAGCCCGGCGGCGTGATCCCGTTCGAGGAAACCCATGTCATGGAACACGGGCTTTACGTGCTGGAAGGCAAGGCCGTCTACAAGCT
>JAYSWK010000471.1:0-3461 GCA_043718085.1 Rhodobacterales bacterium | reverse complement strand
CTGTCCAGATCGGCCCTTTGCGCATCGGCGTGCCGATCTGCGAGGATGCCTGGCATTCCGATGTCTGCGAGACCCTGATGGAAACCGGGGCCGAGATCCTGCTCGTGCCCAATGGATCGCCCTATCATCGCGGCAAACCCGCCGTGCGCACCAATCTCATGGTGGCGCGGGTCGTCGAAACCGGCCTGCCGCTGGTCTATCTGAACATGGTGGGCGGCCAGGACGATCAGGTCTTTGACGGCGCGTCTTTCGTGCTGAACCCCGGCGGCGAGTTGGCGGCCCAACTGCCGCAGTTTGAAACCTGCATCACCCATATCGACTTCACCCGGACCCCCGAGGGCTGGCGCGCAGCAGCCGCCCGCCGCGACCTGGTGCCCAAAGTGGTCGAGGCCGATTACCACGCAATGGTCCTGTCAGTGCGCGACTACCTTGGCAAAACCGGCTTTGGCAAGGTTTTGCTCGGCCTGTCCGGCGGGGTGGATTCGGCCCTTGTCGCCGCCATTGCCGCCGACGCCATCGGCGCGGCCAATGTCCGCTGCGTCATGCTGCCCTCGGCCTTCACCTCGCCCCATTCGCTTGAAGATGCCGCCAAGGTCGCCCAGGCCCTGGGCTGCCGCCTTGACACCGTCCCGATCACCGGCCCGCAAGGTGCCGTGGGCGCGGCCCTCGGCCCCCTGTTTGAAGGCACGCCCCCCGGCATCACCGAGGAAAACATCCAAAGTCGCCTGCGTGGCCTTCTACTCATGGCCCTGTCCAACAAGTTCGGCGAGATGCTGCTGACCACGGGCAACAAATCCGAAATGGCCGTCGGCTACTGCACGATCTATGGCGACATGAATGGCGGCTACAACCCGCTGAAGGATTTGTACAAAACCCGCGTCTTTGACACCTGCCGCTGGCGCAACCTGAACCACCGCCCCTGGATGCTGGGCCCGAAAGGCGAGGTCATCGCCCCCCGCGTCATCGACAAGCCGCCCTCGGCCGAACTGCGCCCGGACCAGCGCGACGATGACAACCTGCCTCCCTATCCCGTGCTGGACGCCATTCTTGACGGGCTGGTCGAACGCGAAATGTCCGTAGCCGAGATTGTGGCCGAGGGCCATGACCACGCCACGGTCAAAAAGGTGGAACACCTGCTTTACCTGTCCGAATACAAACGCTTTCAGGCCGCCCCCGGCACGCGCCTGACGAAAAAAGCCTTCTGGATGGATCGCCGCTATCCGGTTGTGAACCGCTGGCGCGATATGGGCTGAATGGTCAAAACGCCTGCACGAAACCGACTTGGTATTCAGTGCCGCCCCGGTCAAAGATCATCACCTGCCCGGTCAGACCCAACCCCGAGGGGTGAACAAGACGGCCCGACGCTAAGGCATAGAACTGCGTCACATTGACTAGCGAGGTCAGGTCGATCAGGGCCGATTGCAGATCGGCACGTATCGCCATGTCCTGCACGCCCAGTCCCGCGCCATAGTCCCAAGTCCAGCCTCGGCCCAACTCTCCAGCCCGGCGCAGCATCACCTCTGCCCCGGCTGCCTCGGCCGACAGAGCCACCTGCATAGGGTCGGTCAGCACGGCCAGACCCTCGGGAAGATAGGCCCGCGCCTCCTGATGCGAAAGGCGCAGGGCGGATTGCACCTGCCAGCCGTCACCTAGCGCGGTGTGGCGGCTCCAGGTCACGGCGATCACCGCAGGTATAGCGCCTTGCAGCCTCACTGGTTCATCCAGCCCGAACCCACCGCCCGTGACCCCGGCGCTCGTGCCCCCAGCGATCGTGCCACCGCCACCCGTGCCGCCCCCGCCAAAGAAATCCTGTCGCGCTGCCGCCAGCGCCGGCCCGACATAGGCCACCTGCCCCCCCGCCACCTGCCCGGACACTTCAAAGCCATCCGCATCGCCGGAACAAGCGGCCAGAAACATCAAGACAGAAAATGATCGAATATTCATGGCGCGAAAGCTATCACCAGTTGACCCGTCGATGAAGCCCTGCGTAGCTGCGTGCTTACCTTGGGAGAGTTCGATGCCTTTAATCAAAATCAATTCCGAACTGTTTGACACGCTGGAAGCTACCGCCAACCTGCCTCAGGTGGTCTTGGACTATCAGTCCGAACTTGACATCCTGAACTCGGGCGAACCCGCCTCGGACCCGGTTGTCCTGCAACTGTCCTCGACGCTGATCCGCATCCAGCAAGACATGTGGATCTGGAACGGCACTGATCAAGTCGTGGACAGCTATGAATTGCGCATTTCCGGCGTGGGGCTAAAGCCCGTGTCCAGCATGGATGCCTTGATCGACGCCATCAACAGCGGTTTGGCCACCGGCACACTCGGCAAATTCGCCATACTATCCGATGGGGTCGAGATTCTGTCCCTTAGCCTTGGTGCGGCCGGTTACGTCCTGGCCTCGGGGTCGCAGTCCGTCACGTTGTCCGGCCACCTGCCGTTCACTTTCACCCAGTTTTACGACATGGCCGATCTGTTCGATCAGGTCGTCAACATCGACTTTCTCAGCAGGGCAGAACGGCACACGCTGTTCACCGATCTTGCGGCTTATTCGGTCACCGGGCTGACCCTCAAGGACGGCAGCGCCACCCTGTTTTCAGTCCAGATCAGTGCTACGACGGCCAGCATCACCTTGAACGGTCTGACCATTTCCCTGACCGGGACGTTCCCCGACAATCTGGGCGAGGATATCAACCTGCTCTGGGATGCGGCCGCCACTGCCCGCACCACAGGTGACGTTTCGGCCCTTCTTGCCTTTACCCAGGCCGATCTATCGGTGACCTCGGTGCAAATTACCAATGCAGCGGGCAAGGTCCTGGTCTTGGTCAACGATCCCTTGGCGGACACGCCCGTGACCTACAAGCTTGACGGCAAGGCCTTTGACGAGGTCCGTATGGGCGACATGTCGGACGATGTGCTGAACGGGCTTGGTGGCTCTGTGCGTTCGGTCCTGGCTGGACTTGGCGGCAGCGATGCCCTGAACGGTTTCGCCGCATCAGACTGGCTTTATGGCGGGACCGGCAACGACAAGCTGAACGGCGGTTTGTCATCGGACCGTCTGTTTGGTGGCCAGGGTCGCGACGCCCTGACCGGTGGGCTGAACAGGGATGTCTTTGTGTTCAGCCTTGGCGACGGCACCGACCGGATAACCGATTTCACCCTCGGCGAGGATGTCATCAGCATCGTCGCTGCCAACCGTCTCGGCGATCTCGACTTCACAAAGATCGGGTCTGATGTTCAGATCAACTTCGGAAACGTGCATATCCTGGTCGAGGATACCACAATCGCCCTGTTGCGCCAGGTCGACAACTTCCAGTTCTGACCTGCCAACGGGGCCAAGCATATTCGGCTCGCCCGGTCTCGGGGCGGGCCGGGCTTTACCCAGCAAGCGCTGACGTCGTCGATCTGTCGACAGGCCCAGCTCCGATCTAGCCTTGCCCTATGACCCTAGACAGGATACC
>JAYSWK010000048.1:0-6072 GCA_043718085.1 Rhodobacterales bacterium | reverse complement strand
AAATATGTTAACAAGTCAAAAAGCTGCACTAACTGTGCTCAGTTGATAAGCAGTATGTAATAGAATACCAGTTTGATATTATTATTAATATGACGCATTTATGAAAAATGAGTGAAGAGAAACGATTATGACTTTGAAATCCCCAGCCGTTTAAATTAAACTGCCCAGGGGGTCGCCGCATAGAACATCTGCAGGCTTTGCCCCCGCCCCAGATTGGCGCGATCAACATAATCCATCACATAGGCGTTGAAGCAGACGAAATTCGTCACCGTCGCCATGGAATTGCACATCAGCGCCAAGAACACGCTCATGGGCGTGCCCAGCAGCGCCAGAAGCATCCCGACGAAATACAGCGCGCAGCCCCCGGTATACATCCAGCGGCGCGGGATGCGGCGATTGGCCCAGGGCACCATCAGCCCCCAGCTCAGCGATACCAGGCCCACAAAGAAATAGACCTTCGACGACCCCTGCGTCGACCCCATCGCCTCGCGCACCACCAAAGGCATGACCGAAATCAACGACCCGCGCACCGCCGCTTCCAGCCCCGCAAGCAGGGCGAAATGCTGCAATTTCGGCGTCCTCGGCAGGGCTATGGGAAAATCATCAATCGCCATGTGCCACGATGCCGCCATTTGGCGAACGGTTTCAAGGCCACGCGCGACAGAAGGCAACGCTTTGCGACCTTAGAACGTGTCGCGTTCAACCAGATAGAAGCGTTCACCTTGCACCCCGAGGCAGCGATTGCTCTTGCAAACGCGTTCGGGGTGCAAGTGAATTCAATTGAACGCGACACGCTTTAAGCCACCGGGGGGGCCATTTCACCGCCCCGCGACAGCATCTGGATCAGGCGTGCGCGCGCCTCGGGCAAGGGCTTGTCGAACAACACCGCCTGCAATCCGCGGTTCAGGAAATGCCCGGTCAATGCCAGCCCCTGCACCAATTCCTGACGGTCCAGCGGACCCTGTCCCAACAGCCCGGGCGGCAAGGGCAACAGCCGCGCCTCCCAATTGCCCGCCGCCGCGCGTGACACCGCCCGCCCGGTGCGCGGGCTGACAAAGGCTAGATCCTCGCGGCTGCCCGTCACGGCACAGCGGCCCAGATCCAGCCCGAAGCCCAGCTCGTCCAAAAGGTCCAGCTCCCAGCGCAGATAGGCAGGCACCCAGTCCCCCAGGGTCAAAAGGTCCAAAAGGGATACGGTTTTGGCCCACAGCACCGGATGCGGGTCCCGTTCTGGCAAGGCCAGATGCAACATGGCACAGATCGCATTCAATCCCGCCAAAGCCATCCGGTCGGACAGGATCGCGGCGCGCGAAACCAAAGGCTCCACGACGAAATTGCCCAGATGCGTGTCCAGACGCGCCTGCCAGTGAACCTGCACCTGGGTGCCCGGTTGCAGCATGGCCACCATCCGCCGCGAGGCGCCCCCGCGCACCACGCCCGCATGCCGCCCATGGGCCTGCGTAAACACCTCGATGATCGCAGCACTTTCCCCATGCAGCCGCATGGACAAAAGCGCGCCCTCGTCCCGCCATTCCATGCCCCGTTATCCCCCCTGGCGAAAGCATGAGCAAGCAGCCCCTTACGTCACGAAAAGCTTGCCTGCGCCCGGACAAATTGTCCAATATCGGCCCATGAGCCCATCACGCATCCTTGCCGCTGCAATCGCCCTTCTGGCCCTGATCGGGGTCGGCTGGCAGTTTCAGCTGAACGGCACGATTGCCATGCCCGAACCCTGGCTGCAACGCGCCTGGGGAATGCTGCGCTATTACACGATCATTATGAATATTCTGGTGATCCTGGGCATGGGGCGGATTGCCCTTGGTGGCCGTTCAAGCCCGAACCAGATCACCACGATCACGCTTTCGATCATCATGGTCGGCATCATCTACCGCCTGCTTCTGGCCCCGGCCGAGCCGAAAGCCGCGCCCGACTGGTATCCTGATTTCCTGATGCATGTGGCCGTGCCCGTGCTGGTGCCTTTGTGGTGGCTGGCCTTTTGCGACAAGGCACTCCGCCTGCCGGCCTTGCCGCTGTGGCTTATTCCGCCGGCACTTTACTGCCTCTATGCCCTGATCCGGGGTTGGGTCACCGGGTCCTATCCCTATTTCTTCTTCGACATCGGCCAGTTCGGGCTGGCCCAGGTCCTGCTCAATTGCGCGGGCCTTGTGCTGGTCTTTGGCCTTTGCGGCCTTGTGCTGTGGGGTGTGGCACGGCTCATGCGCCGCTCAGCCTGACAGGCCCTCTTCCTCCAGCAAGGTCCGCCCGGCCCTGTCCTCCAGCTCGATCACCCAAAGGTCACGGTCCCGCGCCTTTTGCCGGGCCAGCACGGCATCAACCTCGCCCTCGGCCCCCTCGGCCAGCACGACCCAGACACGGGTATCCGCCGCAAGATCGAACGACCGCTGAAAGGCCCGCGCCTGCCCGTCCAGCGTCGCCACCTTGACCAGAACCGCCCCCGCCGTCGCATCGCCCTTTTGGGTGACAAAGGCCGGGATCGCCGCCAGCCCCAGCCGCGTCAAATAGGCCGAAACCCAGAAGCCTGCGGTCAGCCTAGGTTCCATCCCATTGACCTTTCTCAAATACTCCCGCCGGAGGCATGATCTTTCGCAGAAAAATCGCAACCCTCAGCCCGGGTTGCCATCCTTGAAATCCAGCCCCATTTCCTGATAGCGCTCGGGCTCCTCCAGCCAGTTCGGGCGCACCTTGACCTCCAGGAACAGATGCACCTTGCGCTCCAGAAAGGCCGCGATTTCGGCCCGGGCAGCGGTGCCGATGCTCTTGATCGTCTCGCCCTTGTTGCCCAGCACGATGCCCTTGTGTCCGTCGCGCATCACATAGATGATCTGCATGATCATGGCCGAACCATCGGCCTGATCTTCCCACTTTTCCGTCTCGACCGTCAACTGATAGGGCAGCTCTTCATGCAGCCGCAGGGTCAGCTTTTCGCGGGTCATTTCGGCGGCGATCATCCGCATGGGAAGGTCAGCGATCTGGTCTTCCGGGTAAAACCACGGCCCATGGGGCAATTCGCTGGCCAGCCAGGCCTTCAGCTTGTCGACGCCGTAACCCTTTTCGGCACTGATCATGAAGGTCTCGGCAAAGGGAAAGGCCTCGTTCAGCTTTTGCGCCAGCCCCAACAAGACCTCGGCCTGAACCCGGTCGATCTTGTTGATGGCCAAAGCCACTTTCTGCCCTTGTGGAATGCGGTCGCGCATCGCGTCGATGATGGCCTTCGTGCCCTCGGTCAACCCGCGATGCGCCTCGACCAAGAGCACGATCAGATCGGCATCCGCCGCTCCACCCCAGGCCGCCGCCACCATGGCGCGGTCCAGACGGCGGCGCGGCTTGAACAGACCCGGCGTGTCGACGAACACGATCTGCGCCTGCCCCTCCATCGCCACGCCCCGGATGCGGGTGCGCGTCGTCTGCACCTTGTGCGTGACGATCGACACCTTGGCCCCCACCATCCGATTGAGCAGCGTCGACTTCCCCGCATTCGGCTCACCGATCAGGGCGACAAACCCGGCACGTGTGTCGGCGTCGCCGCTTGGCAACCTGCCATCGTCAGTCATGTGAATCTCTTTCCTCATTTGGGTGCCGCATATTCCAATTGGCCCACATTGGCCAGTTTTATTGCGGCACCGTCGTTGCAACCCCGCCCTTAGCGATTCCGTCGCGACTGTCCTTGACCAATTTGCTGATATAGGAAGGCTGAATTGTATTGGGCTGAAGAGGTTAGAGCGGACATGGGCATACTAAGGGAGCTATTTCGGTTGCTGACGCGGCCCAAGCGACCTTTGCGCGCAGTCCCCCGCGTTCCTTTTTTTTGGGCCAAGCCTCCGGCTACACGAAAAGGCGGGCTATGTACCCTGGACAAGAAGCCATGCCGATCCAGTCCGATCACGCCGCGCATGCCATGGTTGTTGGCACCTGCCATGTGATTGACGGAGATTCGATCATGATTGGCAGTGCAATGATCCGGCTGGCTGGCGTTGATGCACCGGAATTGGACCAGCCTTATGGACGCAATGCTAAGTGGGCTCTTTTGGCGATGACCAAAGGGCATGTTGTCCGCGCAGAATTGGACGGAACCGTGTCTTATGACCGCATGGTGGCGAAGTGCTACTTGCCCGACGGGCGGGATCTTGCACTTGAAATGGTCAAGCTGGGCTTGGCCTTGGACTGGAGTAAATTTTCGCGAGGGGAATACCGGGCATTTGAACCCGCAGGTATCAGAAAGAAACTGTGGCGCGTGGATGCAAAACACAAGGGTCGCTACCCTCCTACTTCCTAGCCTCCATCCGCGCCAAAAGCGCACGCGCCGCCTGTTGTTCGGCCAGACGCTTGGCCCCGGCTTTGGCGATCTCGACCTCGCCCGTATCCAACGTGACTTTCACCGTGAAGATCGGCGCGTGATCCGGGCCTTCGCGGGCGGCCTCGACATAGGCGGGGGGGGACATGCCACGCGCTTGCACCCATTCCTGAAGGCTGGTCTTGGCATCGCGCGCATCGGCCTCGACTGCCGCGATGCGGCTGCCCCACAGGCGCAGCACAACCCCGCGCGCCGCTTCAAAGCCGCTGTCCAGATAGACCGCCGCGATCACCGCTTCCAGCGCATCGCCCAGCAAAGCCTCTTTCCGCCGTCCGCCCGACATCATCTCGGACCGGCCCAACTTCATCACCTCACCCAAGGCGACGTCGCGCGCCACATCGGCGCAGGTCTCCTTGCGCACCAGCGCGTTGAAACGCGGCGCCAGTTGCCCTTCGGCGGCCCCGGTATCGGCCCCCAGAAGCGCCTCGGACATGACAAGGCCCAGAACCCGGTCGCCCAGAAATTCCAGCCGCTGATTGTCGGGCCGTGTGGGCGAGGACAGGCTGGCATGGGTCACCGCCTGCACCAGCAATTCGGGCCGGACAAAGACATGGCCCAGACGCGATTGGAAAGCAGCAAGATCAGCGGCGAGTTTCACTCGATCGCCCTGAAGAAGCGGTCGCCACGCCAGGTCCAGACGTAAAACAGCGACGATCCGGCTGACGAGAATATCACTCTGTCAGCGCGGCCAATCAGGTTTTCGGCCGGAACATAGCCGACCCCGCCCGCGTTTTGGCTGAACCGGCTGTCCAGCGAATTGTCGCGGTTGTCGCCCATGAAGAAATACTTGCCTTCCGGCACCACAAAGACATCGGTATTGTCGCCCGGCCCATTGACGTCACTGTTCAGAACGGCATGTTTCACCCCGTTGGGCAGCGTCTCGACAAAGCGCGACCGGACGCAATCCGCGCCGATCCCCACGACCTTGTTCTCGCATCTTGGCAGGTTGCCCTCGGCCCCCTGCACATCGAACACCTCGGTGAACTGGCCCGCGGGTTCCTGCGGGGCGGCCACGTCATTGATGTACAAAACGCCCTCCTTCACCTGGATCCGGTCCCCCGGCAGACCGATCAGACGCTTGATGTAATCCTGTCCGCTGGACGGGTGGCGGAACACCACGACATCGCCGCGTTCAGGGTCGCTCGCCAGAATGCGGCCCGAAAAGGGGCAGATCGCAAAGGGGCAGGAATAGGCCGAATAGCCATAGGCCATCTTGTTGACAAACAGAAAGTCGCCAATCAGCAGCGTGTCCTTCATCGATTCCGACGGGATGAAAAAGGGCTGAAAGAACAGCGTGCGGAACACGCCTGCGATGATCAATGCCCAAAAGACGGTCTTGACGGTTTCAACGATCCCGCCATCAGAAGTGGACTTGCCGGCCATGTCGCCTCTTTCCTTCGCTGTGCGCCGCTACATGCGCGCGCCTTTGCCGCGAGTCAAGTTTGGCAAGGTTAATGGATCAGCTTGAAGAACCGATCCGCCCGCCATGTCCAGACATAGAACAGCGAGCTTCCGGCCGAAGAGAACAGCGCCATGTCCGCCCGCCCGATCAGGTTTTCATACGGCACGAACCCCACGCCGCCCGGAAACCGGCTGTCCAGCGAATTGTCGCGGTTGTCGCCCATCATGAAGTAGTGCCCCGGCGGCACGTCGAAGACATCGGTATTGTCGCCATAGCTGTCATCCTCGGTGTTCAGCAC
>JAYSWK010000470.1:0-3465 GCA_043718085.1 Rhodobacterales bacterium | reverse complement strand
CCGTCACCCGCAGCCGGATGCCAAGGGCGGTTTCGAACTCATCCAGGGGGGCCGTGGCCTGGGCCAGGAACTGGCCGGGCTTTTCCTCTTTCCACAGGATGTCCTCTTCCTCGTCATGCTCGTCCTCGATCTCGCCTATCACGGTTTCGATCAGGTCCTCGATCGTGACCAGCCCGTCCACCCCGCCATATTCGTCGATGACCAAAGCCATGTGGACCCGTTCGCGCTGCATCTTCTGCAGCAGCACGCCCACGGGCATCGAGGGCGGGGCATAAAGCACCGGGCGCAGCATTTTGCGCAACGAAAACTTGCCCGCCGCGCCAAAGCCGTAGTGCAGCGCCAGATCCTTGAGCAGGATCAGCCCCTGCGGATGATCCAGCGTGCCTTTGTAGACCGGCACCCGGCTGAAACCATGTTCGCGAAACACCTCGACCAGGGCCTCCTTGCCGATGTCCAGGGGCACGGCGACAATCTCGACCTTGGGAATGGCCACGTCATCGACGCGCAACCGGCGCAGGTTCGACATGCCAAAGGTCGAATGGCCATGCGCCGCAGCGGCCTGGACCACCGGGGTCACGGGCGGAGGCTGCGGTGCGGTGTCTTGGGTTTCTGCGGGGGAGAAGGCTTCGATAAGCCTGCCGAAAAAGCCGCGCCCGGCGGGTTCTTCGGGGTCTTTGGTCTGGGCGACGTTTGCGCCAGACCCTTCGGTGCTACTGCCCATCTTTCCTATCCAAATGGCCCCTGAGGTCGGGCCGCGTTCAACATGCCTAGAGCGGGATGGGTTTGCATGGAATCGGGAAACGCTACCTCTCGCATGCGCTCGAACGCGTTTCCCGATGGGGTTTGCTTCCATGAAAACCCATCCCGCTTTAGTATGGGTCAGAAATGCCAAGGGTTGCAAGTATGCGCGCCTCAAGCGCCTCCATTGCGGCGGCATCCGCCTCATGGATGTGATCATGGCCCAGGCAATGCAGCAGCCCATGCACGATCAGATGCGTCACATGATCGGCCATGGACTTGCCCGCCTCGGCCGCTTCGCGCGCGCAGGTTTCATAGGCCAGGGCGATGTCGCCCAGGGGTTCGGGATCATCCACCGGGCCGGGTTCGGGCAGATCGGGGTTCTGGCCGGGCTCTTGGGGTGCCAGATCAGTGGCCGGCCAGGACAGCACATTGGTCGGGGTGGGTTTGCCGCGAAACGTGGCGTTCAGCGCCGCGATGCGGGCATCGTCGCAGCCCATCAGAACCACGGAAAAACCCGCCTCGGGCAGGCGCAGTTCCGCAAGCGTCGCCTGAACCGCCCGCAGCGCCATCGGCTCCAGCCCCAGCGTCGCCCAGCGCCCGTCTTCAATCACGCAATCGAGCAAGGGTTCCATGTTCGGCTGATAACCGAGCCTGTCGCCCGGTTCAACCGCTTGGCCGATCTGCGGGTCAAACTTGAGCAACCGCCGCCAATGGCCTATGCCGGGTCAAGGCGCCTGGTCAGGGAAAGCTTGCCGCGATGATCCGTCTGAATTTCTGGACCTGCCTTCTGATTCCGGCGCTTTACTTTGGCTTGCAGGCGGGATTTGCCCCGTTCTATCCCGGCTACAGACTGTTTGCGACCACCGCCTCGGATCTGGGGGATGCGGCCTCGCCATTCGGGCGGGTTTTCAGCCTTTGCATCATCGGCCTTGGGCTGGTGATCACCGTCGTCGCCCTGACCCTGCCCAAACGGCTGGGCGCGCTGGGGGTGCCCGTGTGGCTGGCGCTGCTGCCCGCAATCGGGCTGTTCAGCGGGGCGCTGATCACCTTCAGCGCGGGCTTTTTCCCCCAACCCCATCCCTACCATTCCGGCGGCGCATTTGGCGCCGGGTTCATCGCTTTGCCGGTGCTGCTGACCCTGTCCCTGTGGCGCATCGCACCGACCGGGCTGCGTGCCTATCTGGCCGCCAACCTTCTGGCCTTTGGTGCCATTGCCATGGTCATGGCCGGGGTCGTGCCCTTGGGCGAAGGCCAGCTGGAAGGTCTGGCGCAAAAACTTTTCGCCCTGACGGTTTTCGTGCCACCTGCCGTGGTGGCATGGGCATTTCGGCCCGCCCCCTGACCTTGCGGCCCCTGGCCATGGGAACGACCCGGCGCAGGCTGGCCATCCGTACAGGGCATCGCCCGTTCTAGACGGACGCGGCGCGACCCGTTCCGCGCCCGGCATGGACGTGATAGGCCTTGGTGACAATCTGCCACTGGCCCGTTCCGTCGGCGCGGTCGTTCACCAGCACAAGGTAATCGGTGAAATCGCTGTCAAAGCAGGTGTCGCTGATCTTGACCACTGCCACCGTGCCCGTCACTTCGACCGAAATCAGCTCGGCCTGATAGGGTGACCCCTCGGGTGCCGCACCCTCCGCTTTCAGCCAGTAGATGAAATCCTGCACCGGAAAGAATTCATAAGTCCCGTCGAAATGCCCGATCTGCAAGGCCTGGGGATGGAATGCGCGGCGCAGCCGGGTCTCATCGCCCCACATCATGCCTTCAAGATAGTCCAGAACCACCTGCCGCACCGCATCCTGCGCCTTGCCCAAGGTCATGCCAGGCCCCTTCCCCAAAAGTTCCTCTACCCATAGGGACCCTGTGGATGTCGCGCCGTCAACCGGCCACCGTCACCGCACGAGGGGAAACACCCCCCGCGCCCGTGGGTCGCGCAGGATCAGCCCGCCCCACATCACGACACCAAGATAGATGCTGAACAACTGATGGCTGTACAGCGGCGACCCGGCCCTGATTTGCGTGACCATCGCCCCGCCCAAAAGAGCCATCATCAGAGCGGCCCCCAGAACGGCGGTCGGTGGGAACAGGAACAGCAAGGTCAGCCCGACCTCCAGGCTTCCGATCAGCAGGACGGGCGCCTCGGGCCAGCCCAGTTCGGTCATGGTCTGGGCCACGATGGGCATGCCCAGAAACTTGGGTGCCGCCGAAGCGGCAATCATGAACAAGGCAAACAGTCCCGAAAGGACCCAGCCCAGCTTTTGCGCCAATGTCATTTCATCCCCCATGCGTAATCTGGCTTGTAACTTAGCTTGCACGCTAATCGTTCGCCCCCGGTCGCGTCAACCCGCTGGATCCTGCTTGCCGAATCCCTGCCATGCGACTAAGGACGCGGGCGAACCAGGGTCGGGCCATCTGCCACGGCCCTTGTTGCATTACGGCAAGACCGGCGGAGCCAACCGCATGGCCAGTGACAATGTATGAAAAGGAAACGACTGCATGTGCGCTAAAGCGACTATGGAAGACTTCGAAGCCCTGCTGAAGGAAAGCTTCGAGATTGACACGCCCGAAGAGGGCACCGTTGTCAAAGGCCGGGTCATCGCGATCGAAGCGGGCCAGGCCATCATCGATGTCGGCTACAAGATGGAAGGCCGCATCGACATCAAGGAATTTGCCAATCCCGGCGAAGCCCCCACGATCAAGGTCGGCGATGAGGTCGAGGTTTAC
>JAYSWK010000469.1:0-3476 GCA_043718085.1 Rhodobacterales bacterium | reverse complement strand
GCTGTTCCCCGAGAACACCCATCTGCACCGCTGGCTGGACATGGCGGCCGAGCGTATCGCCTTCCAGGGCCTGCCGGCCCGTATCTGCTGGATCGGGCTTGGCGACCGGCACAAGGCGGGGCTGATGTTCAACGACATGGTGAAATCGGGCGAGTTGAAGGCCCCGGTCGTCATCGGACGCGATCACCTCGATTCAGGCTCGGTCGCCTCGCCCAACCGCGAGACGGAAGCCATGAAGGACGGCTCGGACGCCGTCAGCGACTGGCCGCTTCTCAACGCGCTTTTGAACACCGCCTCGGGGGCAACCTGGGTGTCGCTGCACCACGGTGGCGGGGTTGGCATGGGATTTTCGCAGCATTCCGGCATGGTGATCTGTGCCGATGGCAGCGACGACGCCGCCCGCCGCATCGCCAATGTGCTGTGGAACGACCCGGCCACCGGCGTCATGCGCCATGCCGATGCGGGCTATGACATCGCACTGGATTGCGCGCGCGAACATGGGCTACGGTTGCCGGGTAGCCTGGGGAACTGAGCCCCGTCATCCACAGTTTTGGGGGCAGGCCGATGCTGCAAATCACGCGTGTGCGAAGCGAGGTCGATGCAGAGGCCGTGCGCGCGCTGGTCGGCGACTATCTGGGCTGGTTGTATGGCCGCTACCCCGAGGATGCGCCGGTCATCACGGCCTATTGGGAAAAGCAGGACGTGCCGGGCCAGATGCGCAATCTGCTGACGATCTTTGCACCACCCACAGCCGAATGCCTGTTGGCCCGGCTGAACGGCGACCCGGTTGGCATCGTGATGACCAAGCCCAAGTCAGATGACATGTGCGAAATGAACCGGATGTTCGTGCGCCCCACGGCGCGTGGCCATGGTGTCGGACGCGCGCTGGTCACCGAGCTTTTGGTCGCCGCACGCGAACTTGGCTATCGGCGCATGATGTTGGTCGCGGGGGGCCTCCACACCGAGGCGCTGGCGCTTTACCGCAGCTTTGGTTTTGTCGATGATCAAAGCTTGCCCGACACCGGGGCTGGCGATACTGAAGTGCGGATGATACGCGACCTTTGAAGCGGCCTTGGTCCCTTCCCGCGGGTTGCCCGAAGGTGAGGAACCGCTTATGCACTACGCCCCCGGGGTCGACCCCTGCCCTTTGCCCTATTCGCCGTTCAAATCCTGCACCGTGCCCCGCCCCATCGGCTGGCTGTCCACAGTCAACGGCAAGGGTCAGGCGAACCTGGCACCCTACAGCCAATGGCAGAACCTGACCTTCGATCCGCCGATGGTGATGTTCGCCGCCAACCAGTATTCCGACGGGCGGCGCAAGCATTCCGTGCTGAACGCCGAAGAAACCGGCTGGTTTGTCTGGAACATGGCGACCTATGACCTGCGTGAGGCGGTCAACATCTCGGCCATGGAATGGCCGGATGGGGTGGACGAGTTCGAAAGGGCCGGGGTGACCAAGGCGCCCTGCATCGATGCCCCGGGCCCGCGCGTCGCCGAAAGCCCCGCCCATTTCGAATGTCGCTACCTGTCAACCCACCGCCTTGGCGGGCGGTCGGCCCATGGCTGGGTCGATGTCGTCTATGGCGAGGTCGTCCGCATCCATGTCAAGGACGAGGTCATCACCCCGGCAGGCAAGCTTGACATCAAGGCCATCCGGCCGCTCGCACGGCTTGGTTATTACGATTACACCACCGTCACCGAAGTTTTCGAAATGCGCATCCCCGGCGCCTCCGGGGCAGCGGCCGACGGGCTCGAGGGCAAGGGCGGCTGACCCTTGTAGGATGGGCAATCTGCCCATCTTCTTCAAGCCACCCGTGGATTGGTATCGGTGGCCCCTGTCCAGATCGGGTTCGACCAGGCGCGTTTGCCAGCCGCGTCGATCACCGCTGCGCGGACCCATGGGCTGTTGTTCAACCGCTCCAGCGGCACTGCACCGCGCGTCAGCGAAGCCCCATGCACGGCCTTCGCCCCCGTCCCCCAGCCGATGGCGACGATAGAGGCCACGGCCGAACATTCCACCACCAGATGCCCGTCCTCGATGCGGACGTCGCGCAATTCCGGGCCTTGGGAGGAATAGAAATGCCCCGCCTTCAGGGCGGTCAGCAGGGCTTCGGGTTCGTTGGCCGCGGCCTTGACCATGACCCAGCCGCCGAAATGGTCGGGTTCGCTGAAATGGGCATCATCGGTGGCGATCATGGTCAGACGACGGCCCTCGGTCAAAAGCTGATCGGCCAGCATGAAGCCATCGGGCCGGTCGCAGCCCATGGCGCAACCGTGGTTATAGATCTCGACCGCATGGGCTGCCGTGATGGCACGGGCGTCCTCAATCACCAGGCTTGACCATTGCGGATGGGCGATGGCGACAAAGGCGCCGGCTGCCACGGCGCGGGCGGCGATTTCTGCCCCGGTTTCCTGACCTGCCACCGGCACGAAGCTGGGCGAGTTCGAGGGCACGAAATCTGGCGGCAGGCCCACGGCCAGAATATGCCACAGCTCGCCATTGGCCATGGCCCCCGAATGCAGCTCGGCCCCCAGGATCGTGGTGAAGCTGTTGGTGCGCATCGGCACGGTATCGACAATCGGATAGCCATAATAGCCGACGAAATGATCGGTCAGGGCCAGGAAATCATAGCCCTCGTCGCGGTAGCGGCGGCAGACCTCATCGGGGGAAAGCACGCCGTCCGAACGGGTTGAATGGGTGTGCAGATTGCCGCGCCAGAAACGGCCGGGCGTGGTGAAGGCGGGATCGCGCAGGGTCATGGTCGTCCTCATCTGTGGTGCGGCCAAGGTGTCAGCCAACACGCCGCCCCGCAAGCGGTTTTGACGCGGCGGCGGACCCGAGCTAGTCTTGCGGCATCGCTTCGGATCTTTGCCATCTGGGGAATTTTCATGCGCCTTGAATGCGATTTGAATACGATGTCGCCCCGTCGGACTTGCTGTGGACCAGTGATCTTTTCAACTCCATTCAGGCCTTCAAGGCGGGCACGTTGGAAACCTCGGCGGTGTAAAAGCAGAACGGCTGGCTGATCGTCCCCGAGATCGAGGCCCATGGCGCCGGTGGCCCCTTTACCGCCTATTTCGTCATCAAGGCCGGCAATGACGCCAGTCCGTTCAGCATTCTGAACCCGCTGACCAATGTCGCAGGCTGGTCGGTCGTGGATCACGCACCGGTCAAGAGCATGCTGCAAGGAAGCCAGATGAACCTGTCCTTTACGGACATTCTGGCGGCGCAAAGTGCGAAGGCGCTGAAACAGCTGATCTTCAGCGGCGATGACACGATCCTGGTCACCATGGCCGGGACCGATGGCAGCAATGACGTCCTGCGCGGCTGGGATGGCGATGATACGATCACCTTTGCCGGAAGCGGCGGCATCGACTTTTTCTATGGCGGGGACGGCAACGACCGCATTTCGGTTTTCGACGGGCTGACGACGGCGGGAGACGGAAAGTTTCACGGCTTTGGCGACGCCGGGCGC
>JAYSWK010000468.1:0-3482 GCA_043718085.1 Rhodobacterales bacterium | reverse complement strand
TGCGGCAGGCTCGACCGCGGTGACGATCGGGAAATATATCTCTGACAAGGCCTATACCGAGGCGACGGTGGGTCAGGGCGGCAAAAGCTCGATCACGCTGAACCTGGATGTGGCGCCCCATATCACGGTCAAGGGGCGACTGGATTCGGATGGGCAAACCGGGATCGGCGTATTCCTGCAGCGCGATTACTGACGGTTGCGCTGGCGTTCGGCGTCAACCGCGGCGCCCAGAAGCACGGCATAGGCGCTGACGTAAAGCCAGATCAGCAGGATCACGACAGCCCCGATCGAGCCATAGATGCGGTTATAGGACGGAAAGTTCGCCAGATAGACCATGAACCCCCGCGCCGCTGCGGCCCAAAGCACGACCGCAACCAACAGGCCCCAGGTCAGCAGCGGCGGGTGCAGATCGGCGTGATTGGGCCCGGCGCGATAGGCGATGCCGATGGCCAGAACCAGCAGGATCAACCCAAGCGCCTGATTGGCCTGATGCAGCCACCAGGCATCATCCAGCGCCAGCGGCAAGGCTTCGATCAGAATGGGGGCAATGACGGTGACCACCATGGCCGACAGCGCAAGACCGATCAGCACCATGGTCAGCGCCAACGCCCTAAGCTGGTGATGCCCGCCGGGACGGTTCGGCAGATGATGAATTGCATTCAGCCCCCGCATCAGGGCCGCAACCCCCGCCCGGGCTGACCACAGCGCCAGCAGGGTCGAAAACAGGGTGGCCCAACCCAGTTTTGGACCGCGCACGGCCAGCAGGCCTTCAACCTGGGCGGCGACCAGGGCATAGGCTTCTGGCGGTAGAAAGGCTTTCAGAACCTCGGTCTGGGTGCGGATGACGGACGGGTCATAGACGGTGCCCCAGATCGCGATGATGGCGGCGGCCGCGGGAAAGATGGCCAGAAAACCGAAAAAGGCGACCCCGGCGGAAATCAGGTCCAGTTCGGCCTGCTCAGCGCGCCGATACAGGCGCAGGGCAGCGGCGACAAATTTGGGCGGGATCGGCAGCCAGTTCAGGCGCATGGCAACTCAGGCAAATGTCGATGCGAACGACGGGTTGTGCGCCAATGCAGCGGCCATTTTCATGATGCTTCTCCAGAACTGATGGCGACTAGCAGGCTGTTGCGCGGAACCTTGGAAAAGTAGGCGTCATTTCCGGTTGCTAGTCAACAATCCGCTCAGGCAGCCCCGTCACCCCTTGGGTTGGCGAAGATCAAGGGTTGGCACCGATTGCCCCGGATCGGCTGCGGCCCCAAACCCTTCGACATAGGCCGCGGCAACCAGGCGCGCGGCTGCGGCGTCGCCGGTGGCCATGGCGTTGCGCAAAGATTGCAGGGCCTTGGCCATGTCCAGTTCCGACAGGCTGGCCTCGCGGGCGCGCAGGATCTTGGAATGGGGGGTGGTCAAAAGCCCCTCGCCGATCAGCAATTCCTCGTGCAGCTTTTCGCCGGGGCGCAGTCCGATCATCTTGATCTCGATATCGCCGTCCGGATGCCCGCTGTCGCGCACGGTATAGCCTGCGGCATGGACCATCTGTTCGGCCAGATCGCGGATGCGCATGGGCTTGCCCATATCCAGCACAAAGACATCGCCGCCCGATTGACCCCCAGCCTGACCACCGGCATGCGAAAAGGAACCCGCCAGCAGCACCAGCTTGACGGCCTCGGCTATGGTCATGAAATAGCGCGTCACATCGTCATGGGTCAGGGTGATGGGGCCGCCCCGGGCAATCTGTTCCTTGAACAGCGGCACAACCGACCCGGACGAGCCCAGAACATTGCCAAAGCGCACCATGGAAAACACCGTGCGGCGCGACCGTTTGGCCAGGTCCTGAATGACCAGCTCTGCCAGCCGCTTGGACGCGCCCATGATATTGGTCGGGCGCACCGCCTTGTCGGTCGAGATCAGGATGAACCGCTCGACCCCGGCTTCATCGGCGGCATCGGCCAAGGTGCGGGTGCCCAGCACATTGTTGGACAGGCCCGCGATCGGATTGGCCTCGACCAGCGGCACATGTTTATAGGCGGCGGCATGCAGGACAACCTCGATCCCGTGATCCGCCATCGCCGAACGCGTCGCCCGGCTGTCGGTGACCGAGGCCAGCAGCGCGACGATGGTTGTCTGGCCGGCATCCGGCCGCTCGCGCAACTCCCGCTCGATATCATAAAGCGCCACTTCGCTCATCTCGAACAGGACAAGCTTGCGCGGGCCATAGCCCAACAGCTGGCGGCACAGTTCTGACCCGATGGTGCCGCCGGCCCCGGTGACCAGAATATTGCGCCCGGAATACGCGGCCAGACCGTCGGGCGGCACTTCTTCCACCTGTTTGCGGCCCAGAAACTTGCCCGGCTCGACCGGTGCCAGATTGTCCACCAGTGCCTCGGCACCGACCAGCTGGCCAAATGACGGCACCGCCAGCACATCCAGACCCAGTGATTGCAACCGACGGGCGATCTGCGCCAGCTTGGGCGCACTGGTCGATGGCATGGCCAACAGCACGCGGTCAATCTCACGCTCGCGCACGATCTGTTCGATCCTGTCGGGCGACAACACCCGCAGCCCGGCCACGGTCAAGGACTGCAAACCGGTATTGTCATCCAGAAAGGCCACGACATGGACCTGATCATGGCTTTTCAACGCCGCTGCCAATTGGATGCCCGTCGTGCCCGCACCATAGATCAGCACACGCCAGCGCCGGCTTCCCCAACGCAACACCCAAAGGTAAAGGTTCAGCATCGCCAGCCGCAACCCGACCGAAGACAGAAAGAAGATCAAGCCGAAAAGGCTGATCCCCAAGACCGGAAAAGCGGCTCCCAAAAGCCTGCAATAGCTGAAAAGCGCCGCGGCCAGAACGGCGGCAAAAGCACCAGCGCGCAGAATCGCCAGCGATTCATAGGCTTTCAGCTTGATGTTCGGAATACCCAGAACCAGCGACATCGCCGCAGCCGTCAAAGGCAAGAACAGGAAGACCGGCGCCAGATCAGCAAAGGCAGAAACGGGCGCGACAGACCCATAGACCAGCATCACCGTCACAGCCAGGGCCAAGGGTGCCAAAGCGACATCGACGAACAGAAACACGAAACGCTTGTGAACCCGATTCAGCCGGTCAACAACGGTGAAGAGGCGCTTTCTCAGTTCCGTCATGACCAATTGATCCGTAACTTCTTTGCAGCCGTCAAATCACTGCGGCCCAATTCGCCCTGCGACCCCGACGTCCTGCGGGACCATAGGCCGAAGCCGGGGGTCTTTCAAGCAAGCCGCCCTAAACCTTTGACCGAAGCCGCCCTAATCTTGCCGGGTGACGGCACGCGCCAGAGTTGACCACATCAGCCGAAAATCCATCAGGACGGTGCGCCGTTGCTGGTAGATCAGATCAATGCGCGCCTTTCGGGGCACGCAGCGCCGGGAATAGACCGCATCGGTTTCGGCCGGGGTTTGGCACCGCGCCAAAAGCGCCTCTTCATGGCGGTGAAAGA
>JAYSWK010000467.1:0-3496 GCA_043718085.1 Rhodobacterales bacterium | reverse complement strand
CGGCCCATTCGTAGTTCTGCAGGGTCGCGTTGACACCCAGCGTCTGCTGCCACATCTGCTGAATGGCCGTCGCGATCTTCTGGTGGCCTTCGGACGTGTTGTAGTTCAGCGACAGCGCCAGCGGATTGTCGGGACCGAAACCGGCTTCGGTCATCAGTTCCTTGGCCTTGGCGTCACGCTCTTCCTGCGTCATTCCGGCGGCATCCATCGTCGGCATCTTGAAGCCGCTCATGGCTGCGGGCGTCAGGCTGTAGGCCGGGATCTGGCCTTCCTGCAACACGTTTTCGGTGATGATGTCGCGGTTCATGGCCAGCGACAGGGCCTGGCGGACTCGCACGTCATGCAGGGCCGGGTTGCCTTTGCCTTCGGCCAGGTTGATCGCATAGTAATAGGTGCAAGCAGCGGGCAGAACCGTGATATCGTCCGGATATTGCGCTTTCAGCTGTTTGAATTGGCCTGTGGGGACGGTGGACTTGTCCAGTTCACCCGACAGATAGCGCGTCCAGGCGGCGGTTTCGTCACCGATGGTCACGGCATTGATGGGCGACATGATCGTGTTGGCGGCATCCCAATAGGTGTCGCTTTTCACCATCACGACCTTTTCGCCGACGATGTGATCCTGCAGGATATATGCGCCGTTGCCGATGTAGTTGCCGGGCTTGGTCCATTCGGCGCCGAACTGATCCACGGCCTTCTTGTTGATCGGGAAGGTCGAGGTATGGGTCAGCATCTTGGTGAAATAGGGCAGCGGGGCTTCGATCGTGACTTCCAGCGTGTGGTCATCGACGGCCTTGACACCCAGATCGGTCACCGGCTTTTCGCCCGCGGTGATGGCGCCGGCGTTCACGACCTGCATCAGTTCCATATACCAGGCATATTCCGACGCGGTCGCCGGATCGACCAGCCGCTGCCAGCCATAGACGAAATCGCCCGCAACGACCGGATCGCCGTTGGACCATTTCGCCTCGGGGCGCAGATGGAACGTATAGGTCATCAGGTCGGCCGAGGTTTCGTAGGACAAAGCCACGGCCGGGACCAGATTGCCGTCGCCGTCTTCGTTGTAAAGGCCTTCGATCAGCGAGCGGATGATGTCGGCATCTTCGACCGACGAGGCCAGATCGGGGTCAAGCGATTTGGCGGCGTCCAGCATGTAGTAGGAATAGGCTTGATTGGCATCCAGCTCTTCGCCGGTGCGCGGGTTGGTGTCAGCCCAAATCGGCGCGGCCAGCGACATTCCCAGAATGGTTGTCAGCAGCAGATGTTTCGTCATTTTGCTCCCCTTATGATTTTTATGATGGCGGCCCGCCACCTAGGTGGGTGCAGACTAGTGGGGTGCGCCCTCAACACAAGCCAATTTCGCTTGATCGACGTGGGGGCTTATTGGCGCTTTGTATGGTTTGTCATGCATATTGCCCTGCCTGCCATGCATCCTTGGGGGCCAAGAGGAACAAATCGCGCACATCGGGGCGAGTCGAAGCCGGGAAAAGCCTGCCTGCCGGGTGGCACGGAAATCACGCGCGGCGGAGGCCGGGGGGCATATCCCTGGGGCCGTTTCAGGCCACGGGCGTCCAGATCACATCGTCGATGCGGGGGGCATGGGTGGCCAGCATGACCAGGCGGTCAAAGCCAAGGGCGATGCCGCTGGCATCGGGCATATGGGCCAGGGCCGCCAGGAAATCCTCGTCCAAAGGATAGCGTTCGCCATGGACGCGGTGCTTTTCATCCATTTCGGCGGCAAAGCGGCGGCGCTGTTCGGAGGGGTTGGTCAGTTCGCCAAAGCCATTGGCCAGTTCGACCCCGCAGGCATAGACCTCGAACCGTTCTGCCACGCGCGGATCGTCCGGCGTGCGACGGGCCAGGGCGGCCTCGGCGGCGGGGTAGCGGTCCAGCATGGTCAGATGGCCATGGCCAAGATGCGGTTCGACCTTTTGCACCAGAACCTTGGACAGCATGTCCGACCAGGTGTCGTCGGGGGACCAAGAAAGTTCCGCGCCCGCCATCTGTGCGCGCAAAGCCTGGGCGCTGGGTGTGCCATCCGGGGCCAGGGTCGCCAGAAGGTCGATGCCGGCGTAACGCTGAAACGCCTCGGCCACCGACAGGCGTTCATAGGGCGCAAAGGGGTCGCAGGTCCGGTCGCGGTAACGCAGCACGGGGGTTCCTGCCGCCGTGCAGGCGGCGCGGGCGAAGGTCGTGCAATCCGTCATCAGTTGCACATAATCCGCGCCGACACGGTACCATTCGAGCATGGTAAACTCGGGGCTGTGCAAAGGGCCGCGTTCGCGGTTGCGCCAGACATGGGCGAAACTGGCGATCCGCGTCTCGCCCGCGGCCAGCAGCTTTTTCATCGCAAACTCGGGGCTGGTGTGCAGATACATCTCCTGCCCGACCCCGTCATTGCCGATGGCCGTGGTCTGAAACCCGTGCAGATGCGCCTCGTTGCCCGGGCTGATCTGCAAGGCGGCGGTATCGATCTCGGTGAACCCCTCACCGGCCAGCCAGACCCGAATCGCGGCCTGAATCCGGTTGCGCGCCAAAAGGACCGGCCTGCGGTCGGCATGGACAGACGGGCTCCACCACGGGGTCATGTGCTTCTCTCTGGAGATTTCCAACGATATCGGATACAGGCAGCGCGGGTAAGGGCCCGGCATAGCCGGACCCGCCCGACAGAACAAGGAACTGCTTCGTGAAAGTCATCGCTTCTTCGCTGCGCAAAGGCAATGTGGTCGAGTTGGACGGCAAGCTCTATGCCGTGTTGAAGGCCGAAAATTTCCACCCCGGCAAGGGCACGCCGACGACATCGGTCGACATGCGCCGCATCTCGGACGGGGTCAAGGTGGCCGAACGCTGGCGCACGACCGAGATGGTCGAAAAGGCAACTGTGGACGAGCGGGAATATGACTATCTTTATTCCGACGGCGAGGGCTTTCACTTCATGGAGCCCACGACCTATGAACAGATCGCCGTGCATCCCGATGTGGTGGGCGAGGATGATGTGTTCCTGTCGGACGGGATCAAGGTTTATTTGCGCACCTTTGAAGGGGCCGCGATTGCCCTTGAACTGCCGATGCGGGTGACGGTCGAGATCATTGAAACCGAGCCTGTCACCAAGGGGCAGACGGCCAGCTCTTCCTACAAGCCCGCGACCTGTTCGAACGGCATCCGCGTCATGGTCCCGCCGCATATTGGCGCGGGCACCCGCATCGTGATCAACACCGAGGATCGCAGCTATCAGGAACGCGCCAAGGACTGAGACGTCCGGCCATTTGCGGCAATTGGTTATCCAAAGGGGCAGGCCGAAGTGGCCTGCATTCCTTTTTCTCGCCTCTGGCGCAAGCGCCAACCGGCTCGGCGAAGCCTCCGGCGGGAGTATTTGACAAGGTGCAAATGACAAGCTGGCGCGCCCCGGCCCGGGGGGTTCTTACACCCATGTGAGAGCTTCACACCCAGCCGGAGCGACTTGCACCTTGCCGTCATCGGGACTCCTCCCTGTTCGGCC
>JAYSWK010000466.1:0-8779 GCA_043718085.1 Rhodobacterales bacterium | reverse complement strand
TTTGCCTTGCCCCCGCTTTCGGCGACCCTGCTGTATTTGCCCCTGATCCTGCCCCAGATCTGCTTTCTGCCGGGGCTGGCGATGCTCAGCCTTCGGGCGGGGGCGACGGGCGGGATCCTGACCGTGACCCTGGCCCATCTGCTGTTCGTGCTGCCCTATGTCTATTTCGCCCTGGCCGGGCCGTTTCGCGCCTGGGACAGGCGGCTGGCCACCATCGCAGCAACCCTTGGCACCCCGCCTGCCCGCACCTTCTGGCGCCTGCGCCTGCCGATGCTGACCGCCCCGGCCGCCACGGCCCTGGCGATCGGGCTTGCCGTCTCGGTGGGGCAATATCTGCCCACGCTTCTGATCGGCGGTGGCCGCGTCAGCACCTTGACGACCGAGGCCTTGGCCCTGGCCTCGGGCGGCAATCGTCGCCTGACCTCGGCCTATGCCCTGTTGCAGACCTTCTGGCCCATGGCAGGATTTGCCGCCGCTTTGTTTCTGCCCCCCTTGATCGCAAGGGCAAGGCTTGCCAAGGCTGTGGCATGACGGATGCCGGGCTGGACCTTGTCGATCTGACGATCTCGCTGGCGGGCCAGCCTCTGGTCGCGCTTGCGGTCCATGTCGCACCGGGCGAGGTTCTGACCATCATGGGCCCCTCCGGTTCGGGCAAGTCCACGCTTCTGGCCGCGCTGACCGGCACATTGGCCCCGGCTTTCAAATGCAGCGGGCGCATCCTTCTGGCGGGCCGCGATGTCACGTGCCTTGCGCCGCAAACCCGCCATATCGGCATTCTGTATCAGGATGATCTGCTTTTTCCCCATTTGTCCGTCGCGGGCAACCTGGCCTTTGCCCTGCCCGCCAGCGTTTCGCCCCGTGCCCTGCGCCAAAAGCGGATCGCGGCGGCGCTGGATGCCATGGACCTTTCAGGCTTTGGCCCCCGCGATCCCGCAACCCTGTCGGGCGGACAGCGCGCCCGGATCGCCCTTGCCCGCTGCCTGATGTCCGAGCCGCAGGCCCTGCTGCTTGACGAGCCGTTTTCCCGCCTGGACGCCACACTGCGCGACCAGATCCGGGCCCTGGTCTTTGATCACGCCCGCCGTCGTGCCCTGCCCGTCATCCTGGTGACCCATGACCCCGCCGATGCCAAAGCCGCAGGTGGCGCCGTGCTTGACCCGATGGGGCAGCTCGTGGCCCTGTGACAGGCTGGAAGGGAAGGCAGAAAATGGTGATGAAAAGCCACCGTCAAACCTTTCCCAAAGGTTAACAAAAATCGACAAGCCATTGTTAACAGACAATAAAACACGATGTCCAAAACTTGGACATCGCCCCGTTTCAGCGCCCCAAAACCAGATCGGCCCGCAGACCGCCCAGGGTCTCGCTGTCGCCCAGACGCAAGGTTCCGCCATGGCTGCGCGCGATATCCGCGGCGATGGACAGGCCCAGCCCGACACCCCCGCCCCCGTTGGGATTGCGCGCCTCGTCCAGCCGGGTGAAGGGCAGCACGGCCTCTTCGCGCCGTTCCCTGGGGATGCCCGGCCCGTCATCTTCGACCGAAAGGCGCAAGGCGCGTTCGGTCAGGGCAAAGCTGACCTCGGCCCGCGTCCCGTAGCGCACCGCATTGCCCACCAGATTGTCCAGGGCCCGCATGATGGCCTGCGGACGCAACCTGACCATCCCCGACCCGTTGCAAGGGCCCAAAGTCACCGCCAACCCGCCGCGCCGGGCCTTGTCGATCACCTCGGCGACCAAGGCGGCCGGATCCGCCGCCTCGGTCGCTTCGGTCGCATCGCCGCGCACGAAGGCCAGAAATTCGTCAACCAGCCGCTCCATATCCTGGACGTCGCGCTTCAAGGCATCGGTGTCGGCATCTTCGGACAGGAAGGCCAGCCCAAGTTTCAGCCGGGTCAGGGGGGCGCGCAGATCATGGCTGACCCCGGACAGCATCAAGGTGCGTTGCTGGGTCTGCCGCTCGATCCTGGCCCGCATGTCCAGAAACGCCGACCCCGCCGCCCGAACCTCCAACGCGCCGCGCGGCTTGTAGGCCAGGTTCTGCCCGCGCCCGAACGCCTCGGCCGCCGCCGCCAACCGGGTGATCGGGGACAGCTGGTTGCGCAGAAAGACATAAGCCACCAGCGTCATCAGGATCGAGGCCAAAGCCGTGACGACCAACAGCTGATGCGGGTTGGACGCCGTCAGACGGCTGCGGATCAGAACCACCTTCAACGGGCCATAGCGGGTGGCGAACCACAGTTGCACTTCGCGTGGATTGGATTGCAGATCGACCGCCTGCAGGTGCGGCAGACCTTCGTGCAGGACCGTGCCCACCTCGCGCCCCGAAAGATCCCAGATCGACCTTTTGTCATCGGCTGGTGAAGGCGCCGCGGCCGGCAATTCCAGCGTCATGGCCAGATCCCGCGCCCTGATCGCCGCCAGGTTCTGCGCCTCGTTCAGCGTCTTGGCGGTTTCCACGTCGCGCAGCAAGACCCGTGCCTCAAGCATGACGCCCCGCGACAACTGCCGCGTCACCCCGTCGAAATGGCGCTGAATGAACAGGATCGAGACGACAAGCTGGATCGTCACCACCGGCACGACCAATATCAGCGCCGCCCGTCCAAACAGGCTGCGCGGCAGGTAATTCTTCAAACGAAAGGCCATGTCGGCGATCTTAGGCAAATCATCTGGGTCTGGAAACCGGTTTTGCTTGCCAGGGCGCGCATTCCCCCTCTATCCGCTGATCATGGCCTGCCTGGAACAAACCCGATGTCCAATCCCAAGATCCGCCTGATCCGCGCCGACAACCCGTCGCCCCTGACCGGGCCGGGCACCAACACCTATGTTCTGGGCGAAGGCGAGGTGACCCTGATCGACCCCGGCCCGGATATGGACAGCCATCTGCAGGCGATCCTTGATCGGACCCAGGGCGAAACGATCCGCCATATTCTTGTCACCCATGCGCATCTGGATCACTCGGCCCTGACCGGGAGACTTGTCACTGCGACTGGGGCCGAGGTTCTTGGCTTTGGCCCTGCCGACAGCGGACGCAGCACCGTGATGCAGGCCCTGGCGCATGAGGGTCTGACCCGCAGCGAGGGGGCTGATCCGTCCTTTGTTCCCGACCGGCACCTGACCGACGCCGCCATTCTTCATCTGGGCGGGCTGCGGATCGAGGCGCTGCACCTGCCCGGACATATGGGATGCCATATGGGTTTTGCCCTTGGCGATATCCTGTTTTCCGGCGACCATGTCATGGCCTGGTCCACAACCCTGGTTTCGCCACCCGATGGCGACATGGCCGATTACATGACCTCGCTTGATCGCCTTTCCCGGCGCACCTGGTCTCGCATGTTGCCCGGCCACGGCCCGGAAGTTGACCATCCCGCCACCCGCCTTGTCGAACTGATCCATCATCGCCTGGCACGCCGTGCAGCCATCCTGCACGCGCTGCGGACCCTTGGCCCCGCTGATCCGGCGCGTGTGGCGCGTGATGTTTACACCGATACCCCGGCGCATCTTCTGCCCGCTGCCACCCGCAATGTCCTGTCCCACCTGATCGAGCTTGTGGGACAGGGCCTGGCAGAACCCGGATCCGGCCCCCTGGCAAGCGCCACATTCCAGGCAATTTGAGTGCTGGATATTTCTTGCCCAACCCCTTTACGCCCCCGACCGACCTTGCTATAGCACCCCGGTGTTCCGGCGTAGCTCAGCGGTAGAGCAGTTGACTGTTAATCAATTGGTCGTAGGTTCGATCCCTACCGCCGGAGCCAAAATCCAACCGCAAATCGTTGAAACTTCATAGGAAGTCTGGCACGGCTCTTTGCCACCGGATCCTGGATTGCCTGATGACATTGGGGCTGTTAACCCGCTAAATGGGTGAAAGCCGACGCCGGGCTCTGAATGCCCGCCAGCGTCAAGCCAGCGATGTTTGAAGAAGGGACCGACGTCATGACCGACATCTTTGCACAGCGGCGCAAACGACTTGCCAACATCGCCAGGGACCACGGACTTGGCGCAATTGCCTTCGTGCCAGGGGCGAATTTCACCTATGTCTCGGGTCTGCATTTTCACCTCATGGAACGGCCGACCGTTCTGTTCGTTACGGCTGAAAATCAGGTTGTCGCCATCATCCCTGAACTTGAACGCGAAAAGTGGACCACGACCTTTCCCAGTGCGACGACCTTCTTTTGGCAGGATTCCGATGGCTATCTTGCGGCATTCGCCGAGGCCGCGACGGCCCTGCATGGCATGGTAATCGGGGTCGAAGGGATGCGCATGCGGGTCTTTGAAGGCGACGTGCTGCGCAAGCATTTTCAGCAAGGTGCAATTGTCGATGCAGAACCGCATCTGATCGATCTGCGTCTGTCCAAGTCCGCATCCGAAATCGCATCCCTGGAAAATGCTATTCGGATCAGCGAAATCGCTTTGTCCGAAACACTTGAAACCGTGCGCGCCGGACATACGGAACGCAGTATCGCCGCGACCTTGAAGATGCGCATGCTGGCGGGCGGTGCGGAAGGGTTCTCGTTTGACCCGATCGTTTTGGCCGGTGCCAATGCCGCCAATCCGCATGGCGCGCCGGGTGAAACGGTGCTGCGGCCCGGCGATGCCCTGCTCATCGATTACGGCGCAAGTTTCGAGGGCTACAACGCGGATATCACGCGCACCTTCTTTTGCGCCCATGTCCGGGACGAAGACGCGGCGATCTATGAGACGGTTCTTGCGGCCAATGCCAAGGGCCGCCAGATTGCAGGACCCACCTTGACCGCCCACGCGCTTGATGTGGCCGTCACGGCGGTTCTGGCGGCCTCGCCCTTTGCCGACATGATCATGCATAAGACCGGACATGGCCTGGGTATGGACGTTCACTAGGCCCCCCAGATCATGAAAGGCAATCACAAGGTTTTGGTCCCAGGAACGGTCTTCACCATTGAACCCGGGCTATACCGCACCGGCAAGATCGGGGTGCGCATCGAAGACAATGTTGTTACCGATGAGGCGGGTGCCCGTTCACTGACCGATTTCCCCCGCGATCTGACGATTGTCGGGCAAGCAACTTAGGCTGACCCCGCGTCGCTCCACCGCCGTTACGGCCATCTCTCGGCGCTGAGATGGCCCCGTCACTTTTTTCCAAGGGCTTCCTTCAGCAATTCGTTCTGCATACTGAGTTCGGCGAACATCTTCTTCAGCCGCCTGTTCTCATCCTCGAGCGCTTTGGTCTGCGCGATCATCGATGCATCCATCCCGCCATACGTCGCCCGCCACTTGTAAAACGACGCCGTGCTCATGCCATGCTTCCGGCAAAGCTCGGCCACAGGCATACCACCCTCGGCTTGGCGCAGGATCGCAAGGATCTTGGGCTCGCTGTATCTCGTCAGCTTCATCTGAATCTCCTCATGCATCTTGCCGAGAAAATTCTACTTATCCAGCCCAATACTTTCGGGGGGGATTACCACCGGAACAGCGGCGGTTAACAGGTCCAGAGAATATCGGCCCGGAGAGAACGTGTGCGCGGCCTTTGGGGAATGCGCCGGTTAACAGCCTCACCCGCATAACCCCCGAAAACAACGGAAAAATCCGGCCGAAGCCGGATCGGGAGAGCGCTTTCGCGAGGGCAAATGGCGGAAGGGGTGGGATTCGAACCCACGGATGCTTGCGCATCGCCGGTTTTCAAGACCGGAGCAATCGACCACTCTGCCACCCTTCCGCATTCGACATCCGCAAGATGTGGCCAATCAAGAATTGCCCTGCGTGCGACGACACCGGAAATAGAGGGGATTGGATGATTCTGAAAGAGACGTGATCGGATCATTTCCGCCGAAGGAACCGCTAACCCTTCCCTGTCGCGCACCATCAAGCTATGATATCGGCGCAGTACAGGCTCGAAAACGGGCACAAGTAAAGCACGGCGGCAGACCGTGTGAATGTTAGGGGCTTGAGATGGCAGTAGCGGCATTGAAAACACTTATCATTTCGGGTTTGATGGTTGGCCTGGTCGCAGGATGCGAACCCGGTAACGGCGGCAGCGAGATCACAACCGAACCCCTTGCAGACCCGTCGATGGCGGCCGATCCGAATGCGCCAGAGGCCGATCCGTCAACCTCGGATCCCGCGCAGGGTGCCACGGGCGTGATCCCGGCAAAATCCGTCAAGCTTGTTGACCGCGATGTCGAGGCGCCGGAAGATTTCCAAACCACGGACAAGGCGCTTTGGGACGGACGACCTTCAATTGGTGGCGTCTGGGTTGCGGCCACAAACGTGTCCGATCCGATGCGCGTGATCATGCGCAATCCGGCCAATGGAAAATTCGTTATCGGCGCCCTTTTCCGCCGCGAGGCCGAGAACCCGGGGCCAAAACTGCAGATCTCTTCGGACGCAGCCGATGCCTTGGGGCTCATTGCGGGCGAGCCTGCGACAATCAGCGTCACGGCGCTGCGCCGCGAAGAAGTTGCAGCCCCGATACCGGATGCCACCAAACCGCTGCTGGACACGTCCGAAACCGTGGCAGCTGCGGATGTTGCGGCCGCAACAACAACCGCCATTGCCGCGACGGCCGAAAAGCCGGCGATCAGGCCTGCAAGCAAGCCCGTTGCAGGAGCAAGCGAACCGGTTACCACCGAAACGCAACCTGCGGCCAGTGGCGCGTCGATACAAATTGGCATCTTTTCGGTCGAGAAGAACGCCAAAAGCGCGGTTGCCCTTCTGGCCAAAGCCGGAATTACCGCAACAATCCGCAAGGAAACCAGCGCGGGCAAACCGTCGTGGAGCGTGATCACCAACGGCGACGCGGCAATTCTGGACAAGATCAAGAAGGCGGGATTTGCCGATGCCTATTTCCTGTGATGCCTGACCGATGAAGGACCGCATGAGACACCTGCTGCGCCACTACGTCCAAGTTTGCCTTTTGGCCCTGGTCAGCTCGCTGGGTTTGGCCATGCCGGTTCGCGCCTTTGACACCCAGGCGACCGCGGCATGGGTCTTTGACATCACGACGCACACTGTCTTGATGGACAAGAATGGCGACGTGCCATTGCCCCCTGCCTCGATGTCGAAACTGATGACCATCAACATGCTTTTCGAAGCCTTGAAAGATGGCCGCGTCACGATGGAGACCGAGTTTGGCGTGTCCGCCCATGCCGTGAGCTTTACCGAAGCCGGTGGCTCGACGATGTATCTTCAGGAAGGCGACCGTCCGACGGTGCACGAACTGATTCAGGGGATTGTTGTCAACTCGGGCAATGACGCTTGTGTCGTTGTGGCCGAAGGTCTGGCGGGCACCGAAGCCGCCTTTGCCGAACAAATGACCGAAAGAGGCAAATCTCTTGGACTTGTCGGGGCAACATTTGCCAATGCCTCGGGGTGGCCAGATCCGAACCATCGCATGAGCATGAAGGACCTGGGCCTGTTGGGCGCGCATCTGATCGAAACCTACCCCGAAGAATACGCCGTCTTTTCCGAGACCGAATTCAATTACAAAGGCCGTGCCCCAGCCAATGCCAACAACCGCAATCCGCTTTTGAAGTTGAATATCGGGGCGGACGGTTTGAAAACCGGCCATACCGATGAAGCGGGCTACGGCATGGTCGGCTCGGTCAAGCAGGGCGAACGGCGGATCATCTTTGCTTTCAGCGGTATGCTGTCCGACAAGGATCGCGCCACCGAGGCGGAACGGCTTGCCACCTGGGCCTTTCGCCAATTCGCCCTGAAAACCGTGATCAAGGCCGGGGCCCATGTCGCCGAAGCCGATGTTTTCATGGGAGACATGGACAAGGTCGGCCTTGTGCCCGCAGGTGATCTGCGCGTGCTTATGCCGGCGTTGGCCCAGGATGGTCTGGCCGCTGATGTGGTCTATTCCGGGCCCGTCAAAGCGCCCATCGCCAAGGGCGCGAAATTGGCCCAGCTGATCGTGCATGTGCCTGGGCTGCCAGACGCCATGGTCGATCTGGTGGCCGAAAGCGATGTTGGTCCGGCCGGCTTTGTCGACCGGCTTATGGCGGCGGCACAACAGCTGCGCGACCGCTATCTGGGCGGCTGATGGCGGGGCATTTCGTCAGTTTCGAAGGGATCGACGGGTCCGGCAAATCGACACAGGCCAAAATCCTGACCGCGACGCTGCGCGACATGGGCCATGCGGTCACCTTGACCCGCGAACCCGGCGGATCACCCGGCGCAGAGGAAATCCGCCGTCTGGTGCTGGAGGGTGACCCGAACCGCTGGTCGGCCGAGACCGAGATCCTGCTTTTCACGGCGGCGCGGCGAGATCATCTGGAACGCACCATTCGCCCAGCCCTGGCCCGGGGCGACATTGTCATAACGGACCGCTTCGCCGACAGCACGCGCATGTATCAAGGCATTTCGCGGGGCGATCTTGCCGAAACGGTCGACCAGTTGCACCGGTTGATGATCGGGGTGGAACCCGATCTGACCTTTCTGATCGACATCGACCCCGAACTGGGCCTGAGCCGTGCCCAGGCCCGTGCCGGGCTTGAGATGCGCTTTGAGGATATGGGGCTGGATCTGCAGTGCAAGATGCGCGCCGGGTTCTTGTCCCTTGCGGCCCAGGCGTCCCGGTTTCGCGTGATCGACGGCAATGGCGCGCCAGAAATCGTGGCCGCCCAGGTCAAGGCGGAAGCCATGTCGTTTTTGGCAAGGGCATGACCGACGCACCGCCAGAGCCCGACCGGATCGAGGGTGCGCCGCATCCGCGCAACACGCTGCGGCTGATCGGTCAGGCCTCCGCCGAGAAGGCCTTTCTGACCGCTTACAACACGGGGCGTCTGCATCACGCGTGGATCCTGAC
>JAYSWK010000465.1:0-8782 GCA_043718085.1 Rhodobacterales bacterium | reverse complement strand
TCAAAAAGATGCCCCGGCACGGCATCGGCCAGATGGGCGAAGGCGGCAAGATGGTCCAGGGTCGCGGCAATCTCGGCCCCGCCGCGAAAGCCGTGGCGCATCATGCCATCGGCCCACAGCGGGTTGGCGGCGCGGGCGCGGACCACGCGGGCAATCTCTTCGGTCAAAAGACGGGCGCGGGGCGTGTCGGGGCGGGTGGCGTCAAGGTGGTAAAGGCGTGGGGATTTTGCGCCAAGGCTGCGGGCGGCGGCGGCAAACCCGGCCTCATGGGCGGCATAATCGGCGGCCAGCAGCAGATCACTTTCGGCCAGATCCTGGGAATGGACAAAGCTGTCGGCGGCTTTCACACGGGATTCCAGTGCTTTGCGGTCCGGTCTTGAGGTGCCGTCCGCGCCGATGGCCCAAGCCGAGGCGGCAAGCCATGCCTCGCCCGCCTGCTGACGCGCCGCGGGGGTGAATGTGTCCAGAGTGGCACCCATGCCCAGCCCGTATTGGCCGGGCTCGGGGCCAAAGACGCGGGGGGAAAGCAGGGTATAGGGGTTGTCCTCGGGCGCCTCTTGCCGCAGGGACAGGGCCTCGCAGCCCGCTTCGAACAACTGGGCCAGCCCGGGAAAGATGTCGCGAAACAGGCCCGAGACGCGCAGCGTCACGTCGATGCGGGGCCGGCGCATCAAGGCCAGGGGGATCACCTCGAAACCGCTGACCCGGTCGGAGCCCGCGTCCCAAAGCGGTGCCAGACCCGCCAGATGCAGCGCCATGGCGAAATCCTCGCCCGCTGTGCGCATCGTGGCCGACCCCCACAGGTCGACGACCAGCCCCTGCGGATAATCGCCCTGATCCTGCAAATGGCGGCGGATCAGCTCTTCGGCCAGTTTGACGCCCTGGGCATGGGCGGCGCGCGACGGCACGGAACGGGGATCGACCGAGTAAAGGTTGCGACCGGTCGGCAGCACATCGCTGCGACCCCGGTGGGGCGAGCCCGAGGGGCCGGGGGGGATGCGTTGGCCGCTGAGCGCGCGGCGCAGACCTTCGGTTTCGCCGGGGGCCGCGCCATAGATGTGCAGCCCATCGCCATAGCGGCTTTCCTTGAGATCGCAGACAAAGCGGTCGATCCTTGTCATCACCTCGAAAACCGAGGCATTTCGGGGTATTGCGAGGTCATCTTCAAGATGCAGGGTCGCGGCCGCGTCCCTAATGGCGCGGATCAGGCGGTCGCGGCGGGCGGGGTCGATGCCGTCGGCGGTGGAATATTCATCCAGCAGGCTTTCCAGGTGCTGAAAACCCTGTGGCAGCGCGGCGTCGGCCAACGGGGGCGGCAGATGGCCAAGGGTAACGGCCCCGATGCGGCGCTTGGCCTGGGCGGCCTCGCCGGGGTCGTTGACGATGAAGGGATAGATCACCGGCATGGGACCGGTCAGCGCCTCGGGCCAGCAAGTGGCGGACAAGGCCACGGATTTGCCGGGCAGCCATTCCAGCGTGCCATGGGCGCCCATATGAATGAGGGCGTCGCTGCGGCTTTGCAGCCAAAGGTAAAAGGCCACGAAAGCGTGGCGCGGCGTGGACGACAGGTCGTGATATTCGGCGTCGCGCTGTTCGGGGCGGCCCCGTTCGGGCTGCAGGGCCAGGGTGACATTTCCAGTTTGGACGGCGGCGAAGTGAAAAGCGCCATCCCGGCAGGCCGGATCCTGCTGTGGCGCGCCCCAGGCCGTGGCAAGATCGTCCTGCAAGGCTTTGGGAAGGTGCGACAAAGCCGCGCGGTATTCATCCAGGGACCAGGTCATGGTCTGGCTTTGCAGGGCCATAGGCAGTTCGGGGACCCTTGCGCAGGCATAACCCGCATCGGCCAGGTCACCCAAAAGCGACTGGGTCGAGGCCAGGGCATCCAGCCCGACGGCATGGGCGATCTGCCAGGGGCGGCCGGGATAGATGGACAGGACCACAGCCACCTGGCGCTTGGGCGCCGGTGTGGCGGCAAGTTGCGTCCAGGCGGTCACGCGGGCGGTGATGGCGGCGATGCGTTCGGCGTCGGCGCGATGGGCAAAGCGGGAGAACTGCAGATCGGGGTCGCGCCGCCCAGGGCTTTTGAAACTGGCGACACCGGCCAGGATGCGGCCGTCCACCTCGGGCAACACCACATGCATGGCCAGATCGGCGGGCGACAGGCCACGGGCAGCCCCTGCCCAATCGCGGCGGCGGGCGGTTGAGAGGGCGATCTGGAACACCGGCGCATCGGTGTCCAAAGGCGAGGTGCCGTCGGGACCTTTGGCGGAAAAGGCGGTGGCATTGATCACGGCGGCATGGGGCGTGGCGGACAGGGTTTCACGCAGCCAGAGGGCGGGTTCGGCGGCTTTGAGGCTGGGGGCGAACAACCCGTAGGCGGTGAAGCCGGCCTTGGTCAGCGCCGCGATCAGCGCGTCGATCGGGTCGGTATCGGCAGAGGTCAGGTAAGCGCGGTAAAACACCACCGCCACACGGGGGGCGTCACCTGAAACATGCGCCACAACACCTTGACCCGGCAGATAAAACCCGCAATCCGGCACGGACTTCTCGCCCAGAACCGGCGGCGCGTAAAGCCCCCCCGCCAGGGCCAGTTGCGCCAAGGCCGCCTGGGCCGCGACCGCGCCGCCAGCCTCGCACATGGCGGACAGGCGGGCGAGCGTGGATTTGGGAACGGTGGAATAGGCTTCCAGCGCCGGATCGGGCCTCCCGTCGCCGGGCAAAACGGCCAAGGCAATGTCCTTGCGCTGGGCCAGATCACGCAGGCTGGCCAGGCCATAGGGCCAATAGGCCTCGCCCCCGATCAGACGCACCAGAATGGCGCGGGCGTTGGACAGGGTGCGCGCGACATAGGTGTCGACCGACAAAGGGTGGCGCAGGGCGACAAGATTGCACAGGCGCAGGCTTGGCAAACTGCCATTCGCCCGGTGCCATCCGGCCGAGAAAGCGCCAAGGTCGCTGTCCGAAAAGGACAGCACAACCATTTCCGCAGGGTCCTGGCCCGGATCGAACGGCGTGGCCGTCTCCTCCAACCCATGACTTTCGCGGAAGGTGACGTGCATCTCAGGCCCCCAACACGGCCCGGATCGCGGCTTCGTCGATGTCGGCCCGTTCGCCAATCACCACCAGATGCGAGGCGCGGGGGCTGGTGCCCCAGGGTCGGTCATATTGGGTGCGGATGCGCGCGCCGACGGCCTGCACCAGCAGACGCATCGGCTTGGCCGTGACGGCGACATAGCCCTTGACGCGCAGGATATTGTAGTCCCGCGCCAGGGTTTCGATGGCGGCGGTCAACACGTCCACATCAACAACCTCGGGCAAGTCTACGACAATGCTGTTGAAATCGTCATGCTCGTGGCCGTCTTCGCCGTCGTGATGGCTGGGGCGGGCGGCAAGGTCGTCTTCGGCGGCGGCCTTCAGCCCCAGAATGACGCGGGGGTCGATGATGCCGTCGCTGATCGTCAGGATCGGCAGGCGACCCCTGCCCTTTTCATCCGCCTCGGCCTGCACCACGGCGCGGGCGGCGGCAACGCCGGCTTCGCCCGCCAGATCGGCCTTGGTCAGAAGGACGATATCGGCACAGGCGATCTGATCCTCGAACACCTCGCCCAGGGGCGTGTCATGTTCGCCCGCGTCAATCTGGGCCTGGGTCAGCGCACCCGCGAAATGGCCCGCAGCCACGGCTTCGGCATCGGCCAGGGTGATCACCCCGTCCACCGTGATCAGCGAGCGGATCGCGGGCCAGTCAAAGGCCTTGAGCAGGGGTTTCGGCAGGGCCAGACCCGAGGTTTCGATCAGGATATGGTCCGGGCGGTGCGGCAAGGCCAAAAGCGCCTCGATCGTCGGGATGAATTCGTCGGCCACGGTGCAGCAGATGCAGCCATTGGCCAGTTCGACAATATTCTCGACCGGGCAGCTTTCATCGGCGCAGGATTTCAGGATATCACCATCGACCCCTACGGTGCCGAATTCATTGACCAAAATCGCCAGACGCTTGCCTTGAGGGTTCTGCATCAGATGGCGGATCAGCGTGGTCTTGCCCGCCCCCAGAAAGCCCGTGATCACGGTGACGGGGATTTTCGACAGATCAGACATGAGGGGCCTCCAGTGGCGGAATACGGGCAAGGCTTTGCTTGCGGAAGATCACGGGACGCTCGCGCCAGGGCACAAGGCCATCGGGCGCACGGGCATAGGCCTCGGCTCCGGCGATGATATCGGCGGCATTGTCGGGGGTCATGCGGCCATAGACGTAAGACCAGCGCCCCGGTGCCGACAGGGCGACCGAGGCCCCGGAATTGCAGGCGGACAGGCAATCGACCGCCACAACCTGAACCCCAAGCGGCGCGGGCAAGGTGGCAATGGCGGCGTACAGCTGCGCGCCAAGGGGCAATTCGCCCTCGGTTACCGGAAGCCCGGCCTTGCAGGTCATGCAGATATGAAGCCTAACCATTCTCATCTTTCCGGCGAAATGCGAAAGGCCGGGGGCGTGCCCCTTGACCCATTCGCAGAACACCCCGTCCGCATCAGTCCCCTATGTTGGCAGGTCTCCCGGCTTGCGGATCTTGGGCCTGGGCCCTGCGGTTGCCCCCCTTCCCAGCCCAGTCCTTCACAGAAGCGGGGGCCAGTGGATCGGGCAACCTTTCCGGTCACGGTCGCGGGGGCGGCTGCGCCTTGGAGATCAGATCCCCTGTCGCATTCCCTTTTCGCCTGTCGTAAAACAGGCACCAACATCGGGCTACCTGAGGCAGGATGCCCCTGATTGTCAAGGATGAGAGCGCCATGTCAGACGGCATTACCGACACCAGCGAAGCAGAGCTTGCCCGCCACGCCAGCAAGATGGCCAAGAAGAAGGCGGCGCGCGACAAGATCATGGCCGGCAAGTCGGGCGAAAAGGGCCTGATCATCGTGCATACCGGGGCAGGCAAGGGAAAATCGTCCTCGGGGTTCGGAATGATCCTGCGCTGCGTGGCACATGGGATGCCCTGTGCCGTGGTGCAGTTCATCAAGGGCGCCTGGGACACGGGCGAGCGGCGCATCCTGACCACCCATTTTGGCGATCTGTGCCAGTTTTTCGCCATGGGCGAGGGATTTACCTGGGAAACCCAGGACAAGACGCGGGATATTGCGGCGGCCCAGGCCGGCTGGACCAAGGCCAAAGAGCTGATAAGAGACGAGCGTAACCGATTGGTTTTGCTGGATGAGATCAATATTGCCTTGCGCTATGGCTATCTGGATCTGGCCGAGATTCTACTGTTTCTGGCGACGGAAAAGCCGCCCCTGACCCATGTCGTGCTGACCGGGCGCAACGCCGCCGAAGGGCTGATCGAGGCGGCGGATCTGGTGACCGAAATGACGCTGGTCAAGCATCCGTTCCGGTCGGGCATCAAGGCGCAGGCCGGGGTAGAATTTTGAAACTGGTGGCCTGGGATTTCGATGGCGTTCTGAACCGCGGCTTTCAGGGCGGGTATTTTCAGTGGCAGGAAACCTTTGAGGCCGATCTTGGCGTCTCGGCCGAAGTTTTCACCGAATACATGTTCGCCAGCACCCGCTTTGCCGAGGTTCTGACCGGACAGCGCGACCTTCTGGCGCTGCTGACGGACTATGTCCAGGCCCATGCGGTGCCCCACGCGCCCAGGGATGTGCTGGACTATTGGCTGGCCAAGGATGCCAGGCTGGACAATCAGGTTCTGGGCTGGCTTGCCGGTTGTGCGGTGCCGGGCGTGATCGCCACGAACAACGAGCGGCACCGGGCGGATTACATCTGGAACCGTCTGGGGTTTGCCGCGCGGATGCAACGGATCTTTGCCTCGGGGGTCATGGGGGTGAAAAAGCCGGATGCGGGATTTTTCGCCCAGATCGAGGTGTGGTCCGGGGTCAAGCCGGGCGATATCCTGCTGATTGACGATGCCGAAAAGAACATTCGTGCCGCGGCCGCGCGGGGTTGGCAGGTCTTTCACTTTACCGATGACACGCGGGACGGATTGCTTGAAGTTTTGGGTGTAACCCCATGACCGCGCTGATGATTCAAGGTGCGGGGTCCAACGTTGGAAAATCACTTCTGGTGGCGGGCCTGTGCCGGGCCGCCCGGCTGCGCGGCCTGTCCGTCGCCCCGTTCAAGCCTCAGAACATGTCGAACAATGCCGCCGTCACCATGGATGGCGGCGAAATTGGCCGGGCGCAGGCCCTGCAAGCCATGGCCTGCGGGTTGGAGCCGCATACCGACATGAACCCGGTCCTGCTAAAGCCCGAAACCGATGTCGGCGCGCAGGTTGTCGTGCAGGGCAAAAGGGTCGCCACGGTCAAGGCGCGCGACTATGCGGCGATGAAGCCCGGACTGTTGGCTCCGGTGCTGGAAAGCTTTGCGCGGCTGAGGGTGGCGCATGATCTGGTGATTGTCGAGGGGGCCGGCAGCCCGGCCGAGGTGAATTTGCGGGCGGGTGACATCGCAAACATGGGCTTTGCCACAGCGGCGGGCGTGCCGGTGGTGCTGGTCGGCGATATCGACCGGGGCGGCGTCATTGCCCAGATGGTCGGCACCAGGGTCGTGCTGGACCCGGGCGATGCCGCGCGGATCGTGGGCTTTGTGATCAACAAGTTCCGCGGCGACCCCCGGCTGTTTGATGACGGATATCGGATGATCGCCGACCGCACCGGCTGGCCCGGTTTCGGCGTTCTGCCCCATTTCGCCCAAGCCTGGCGGCTGCCGGCCGAGGATGCGCTGGATATCCAGGGCTCACCCCAGGGCGGCAAGGTCAGGATCGCCTGCCTGACCCTGTCGCGCATCGCCAATTTCGACGACCTTGACCCATTGAAGGCCGAACCCGATGTCGAGGTCATCATGGTGGGTCCGGGCCAGGCCATTCCGGCCAATGTGTCGCTTGTCATCATTCCGGGCAGCAAATCGACGCGCGGCGATCTGGCCTTTCTGCGGGCACAGGGGTGGGACATCGACATTGCGGCCCATCACCGCCGGGGCGGGCGCATCCTGGGCATTTGTGGCGGTTACCAGATGCTGGGTCAGATGGTTGCGGACCCCGAGGGGATCGAGGGACCGGCGGGACAAACGCCGGGTCTGGGGCTGTTGAACATCACTACCGTGATGACGGGCGACAAAAGGCTGACGCGGACCCAGGCCACCCACGCCACCACTGACCTGCCGATCGAGGCTTATGAAATTCACATCGGGCGCAGCAGCGGCGCCGATTGCGCCCGTCCCTTTGCCCGCATCGCAGGTCGGCCAGAGGGGGCCATCGCCCCGGATGGGCGGGTGATGGGGTCCTATCTGCATGGCATGTTCGCAAGCGACGCCTTTCGCGCGGCTTTTCTGTCCGCGCTTGGGGCCAAGGTCGCCGCGCGGTCGCATCAGGCCGAGGTCGAGACCACGCTGGACGCGCTTGCCGCCCATATCGAGGCCCATCTGGATGTGGCGGGGCTACTGGGTCTGGCGCGCTAGAGCGGGATGAGGTTTCATGGAAACAAACTCATCGAAATGCGCGTTCGAGCGAATGCGAGAGGCAGCGTTTTTCGATTCCAGGCAAACTCATCCCGCTTTAGGGCGGTCTCAGAACACCGCCGCCAAAAGGGCCAGGAACGTGGCCAAAAGCGCCATGGCGCGCAGGTAAAGCTGCAACCCGCGCCCCAGATCGGCACCCGTGGGATCGGGCGCGCCATGGTTGACCCAGGGCTCATGTGTCACCTCACCGTCATAGATGCGCGGGCCGGAAAGGCGCAATTTCAACGCCCCCGCCAATGCGGCCTCGGGCCAGCCCGCATTGGGCGACCGGTGCTTGCCCGCGTCGCGCAGCATCACGGTCAGACTTTCGCGCCACCGGCCCGAGACGGATACGATAAGAAGGCCGGACAGGCGTGCCGGGATCAGGTTGACCAGATCATCCAGCCGGGCCGCGGCCCAGCCAAAGTCCGCGTGGCGTGGCGACAGATGGCCAATCATGCTGTCCATCGTGTTGATCAACTTGTAGGTGGCCATACCGGGCAGACCAAGGATCACCCCCCAGAAGATCGGCGCCACGACCCCGTCCGATGTACTTTCGGCCAGCGATTCCAGCGCCGCCCGACCGACCCCGGCCGGATCAAGCCGCTGCGGGTCGCGCCCGACGATCATTGACACCGCCTTTCGGGCCGCCGCAAGATCGCCCTGCCCCAAGGGCCGCGCCACGGCACGGACATGGTCATGCAGCGACCGCGTGGCGACAAGGGGCCAGGCCAGAAGCCCGGTCAGGGCCGCCCCGATCCAGCCACCGGGCAACACCGCGGTCAGCGCCGCGCAGGCCCCCCAGGTCAGCGCGCAAAGCGTCGCGACGACCCCCACCCCGGCCAGGCGGCGCAGGCCGGGCGCATCAGCCTCGTGGTTGAACTGCCGGTCACAAGCCCCGATCAGCCGACCCATCCAGGTAACAGGATGACCAATGCGGGCAAAAAGGGCGGCCGGCCATGCCAGCAGCGCCTCGATCCCCATGGCCAAAAGCATCACCCCGGCAAACACATCAACCCTCCGCCTTGCGGGGTTGATCAGGGAAAACCCATGCCATTGCAAGCAGGATAGGGCGTGGTGTCAGGGGATTTTGGCGCACCCAGCACGATTCGAACGTGCGACCTTTGCCTTCGGAGGGCAACACTCTATCCAGCTGAGCTATGGGTGCCTGAAGCTTGGACTTAGGGCAAGACAGGGTGGCGTGCAACCCAAAATTCCCCGCCGCCTTGCGATAATGTCCGCTGTGACCTTGGGTCAGCCCGCTTGATCGGCTTGTGGCATCGTCCTAGAGTT
>JAYSWK010000464.1:0-3510 GCA_043718085.1 Rhodobacterales bacterium | reverse complement strand
TGGCCTCATGAAGAACGCTGCAACCCTCGCCCTCTGCTGCATTACCCGCTGACACATCGTCGCCGGGCGTTCTTCTGTTCCCAAAAACGAACGAAGTTGTTAGACCCGCCGCGGCGCCCCCTTGCGCTGAACAAAGGTCTGAACCATGGTCACGATCCGCCTGCACAATACCAAGTCCCGGGTGAAAGAAGTTTTCACCCCGATCGATGCGTCGAATGTGCGGATGTATGTCTGCGGCCCCACCGTCTATGACCGCGCCCATATCGGCAACGCCCGGCCCGTCGTCGTGTTCGACACGCTCTTTCGGCTGCTGCGCCATGTTTACGGCCCGGATCACGTGACATACGTCCGCAACTTCACCGATGTGGACGACAAGATCAACGCGACCGGCCTGGCCCGCAAGGCGGCAGGCGACCCCCGCCCGTTGGAGGCGCTGATCCATGAGCGGACCGAGGAAACCATCGCCTGGTATCACGCCGACATGGACGCCCTGGGCGCCCTGCGACCGACGCATGAACCCCGCGCCACCAACTACATTGCCCCGATGGTCACCATGATCGAAAGCCTGATCGCCACGGGCCACGCCTATGAAAAGGCCGGGCATGTGTTGTTCCGGGTGCGGTCCTACAAGAACTATGGCGCGCTGTCGGGCCGCTCGGTCGATGACATGATCGCCGGTGCGCGGGTCGAAGTGGCACCGTTCAAAGAGGATCCGATGGACTTCGTCCTGTGGAAACCCTCGGACGCCGATCTGCCGGGCTGGCCATCTCCCTGGGGCAAGGGTCGGCCGGGCTGGCATATCGAATGCTCCGCCATGAGCTATGAACTGCTGGACGGGACGTTCGACATCCATGGCGGCGGGCTCGATCTGCAATTCCCCCACCACGAAAACGAAATCGCCCAATCAGCCTGCGCCCATCCTGAGCAGGGGTTTGCCCGGGTCTGGATGCACAACGAAATGCTGCAAGTCGAGGGCAAGAAGATGTCCAAGTCCTTGGGCAATTTCTTCACCGTGCGCGATCTCTTGGATCAGGGCTATGCGGGCGAGGTGATCCGGTTCGTGCTGCTTGGAACGCACTACCGAAAGCCGATGGATTGGACAGAGGATAAGGCTAAGCAGGCGCGCGAGACGCTATGGAAATGGCGGAAGTTGACTGATGGGGTTGCGCCAGGCAAGCCGCTTCCAGGTGTGATCGATGCCTTGGCGGATGATCTGAACACCGCCGGCGCGTTGGCAGAACTTCACAATGCGGCAGGCAGAGGTGACGTGCAGGATCTACTCGCTTCGGCCTTGGTTTTGGGGCTTTTGACCGAGCAATTAAAGGAGTGGTTCTTGCCGGGCATCAGCGCAAGCCTCTCGACCAGGGACGACGACGATATATTGGAGGCGACGGCCACAATTGGATCGTCTTTGTCAAGTCTTTCGAGCCGTCTTGCCGATCTGCGCACCGCAGCCATGGCCTCCAAAGACTTCTCCGCCGTGGACGCTCTAAAAGACGCACTCACTGTAGCAGGCCTTGAAGTGCGCATGACGAAGGCCGGGGTGGAACTGCTGCCCGGTCCGGGCTTTGACGCGGGCAAACTGGAGGCGCTGAAATGAAACCGATGACAGCCAAATCTCTTCGAAGAGATTTGCAAATTCCTTCGAAGGAATTTGGGGGCAGGACATGAAAACCCGCCTCTACCTATTCGACACCACCCTGCGCGATGGCCAGCAGACTCAGGGCGTCCAGTTCTCTACCGCCGAAAAGCGCCAGATCGCCCTGGCGCTGGACGCCTTGGGCCTGGACTATATCGAGGGCGGCTGGCCCGGTGCCAACCCGACCGACAGCGAATTCTTCGCCGCCCCGCCCGCCACCCGCGCCACCATGACCGCCTTTGGCATGACCAAACGGGTGGGCCGCAGTGCCGAGAATGACGATGTCCTGTCCGCCGTCCTGAACGCGAATACCCCGGCCGTCTGTCTGGTCGGCAAGACGCATGAATTTCACGTCACCACCGCCTTGGGTGTCTCCCTGGATGAAAACCGTCAAGCCATTGCCGAATCCTTCGCCCATGTCGTGGCGGCGGGCCGCGAGGCGCTTTTTGACGCCGAGCATTTCTTTGACGGCTACCGCGCCAATCCGGCCTATGCCCTGTCCTGCCTGCGCGCAGCCCTTGATGCCGGGGCGCGCTGGGTCGTGCTTTGCGACACCAATGGCGGAACTTTACCTAGCGAAATCAAAAAGATAGTTGGCGACGTTGTGGCAAGTGGCGTGCCCGGTGACCGCCTTGGCATCCATTGCCATGACGACACCGGCAATGCCGTGGCGGGTTCGCTGGCCGCGGTCGAGGCCGGGGCGCGCCAGATCCAGGGCACGCTGAACGGTCTGGGGGAACGCTGCGGCAATGCCAATCTGACCACCCTGATCCCGACGCTTTTGCTCAAGGAACCCTTCGCCGGCCAGTTCGACACCGGGATCAGCTGCGCGGCCCTCAAGGGCCTGTTGCGCGACAGCCGGATGCTGGACGACATCCTGAACCGCGTGCCGCAGCGCGCCGCCCCCTATGTCGGCGCCAGCGCCTTTGCCCACAAGGCCGGGCTGCACGCCAGCGCCATCCTGAAAGACCCCACGACTTACGAACATGTCGCCCCCGACCTGGTCGGCAATGAGCGCGTCATCCCGATGTCCAACCAGGCCGGCCAATCCAACCTGCGCGCCCGTCTTGCCGCCGCCGGGATCGAGGTCAGGCCCAATGACAGCCGCCTTGGCCGCATCCTGGATGTGGTGAAGGAACGCGAGGATCAGGGCTATGCCTATGACGGCGCGCAGGCCAGTTTCGAGTTGCTCGCCCGCCGTGAACTGGGCCTTTTGCCGCGCTTTTTCGAGGTGACCCGTTACCGCGTGACCGTCGAACGCCGCGCCGGCAAACCCCTGTCCGAAGCCGTGGTCGAGGTGCGGATCGGCGATCAAATCATGCTTTCGGTCAGTGATTCGCTGGATGCCACCGGCAATGACCGTGGCCCGGTAAATGCCCTGTCCAAGGCGCTTGCCAAGGACCTTGGACCGTTCCAGGACGTGATAGATGATCTGCATCTTGTCGATTTCAAGGTGCGCATCACCCAGGGCGGCACCGAAGCCGTCACCCGCGTTATCATCGACAGCGAGGACAGCCAGGGCCACCGCTGGTCCACCGTCGGCGTTTCCGCCAATATCGTGGATGCCAGTTTCGAAGCCCTTCTGGATGCAATAACGTGGAAGCTGGTTCGGGACGTGACCCCATGAAGAAATTCGCGGTCCTCATGCTTCTGTCCGCCTGCGCGCCTGCGCCGCCAAGCCATCCGATGCCGGTGATCACCCTGTCGTCGGGCGGTTTCATGGGCCAAAGCACGACGCTGATCCGCTCGGATGATCTGGTCGCGGATCATTACGTCGATATGGGGGTGCCGGACAGACAACGCAGCCTGCCGGGCGCCTATGCCCGCGCCTTGGCGGTGATCAAGGCCGAGGGGCCCGCCACAGCGGCCAA
>JAYSWK010000463.1:0-8805 GCA_043718085.1 Rhodobacterales bacterium | reverse complement strand
GGCGCGGACCTTTTGATGATCGACACGGCGGGCCGTTTGCAAAACCGCGCCGATCTGATGGAGGAGCTGGCCAAGATCGTCCGCGTGTTGCGCAAGGTCGACCCGACGGCACCGCACAACACCCTGCTGGTGCTGGACGCCACCACCGGGCAGAACGCCCTGACCCAGGTCGAGATCTTTCGCAAGATCGCCGATGTCAGCGGGCTGGTGATGACCAAGCTGGACGGCACGGCGCGGGGCGGGGTGCTGGTCGCTTTGGCCGACAAGTTCGGGCTGCCGATCCATGCCATTGGCGTGGGCGAGCAGATCGACGATCTGGCGCCGTTCGACCCGCAGGACTTTGCCAATGCCTTGGTCGGTCGGGATCGGTAAGGGCGACACGCAGGTGGTGGCGCGCTGGCACTTGGCTGCCCTTTGACAGACGCACCGGGACCGGATCAGCGATCATCCTGTGGATGATTGCCCGTGTCCCATGCCGAGAGGCGCAAGCCTGCGGCATTGCGACAGCGCGGCTTGGTTCAGCGGAGAAGCAATTCGTGGTAGAAAGTCGGGCAAGAGATGTTTGAGCCGCTGCGTCACGCCGCTAAAGCGGGATGAGTTTGCATGGAATCGAAAAACGCTGCCTCTCGCATTCGCTCGAACGTGTATTTCGATGAGTTTGTTTCCATGAAACCTCATCCCGCTCTAAAGCCTGATGTCCCAGGCAACCGGATCAGGAACGCGTGACAAGGTGTTGATGACGCTGGCATAATCGGCCTCGTCCATCGCCACAACCTTGCCACCGCGACCGATGCCGGTGCCTTCCTGGCTGTCGCGGTCAAAGGTGGCGAGGGCTTGGGCCAGGTTCTGGTCCGAGAGGTGGCAATAGGCCAGCAGCGCGCGGATAAAGGTGGCGCGGTCCCGGCGCAAGTCATCGTAATGCAGCGTGAAGAAGGGCAGCCCTGCCGTGGCAAGCGCCCGGAACTGCGCCATGGCCTGCGCCCATCCAGCGGCAAGCAGTTGCGCATGCGGTGTCAGTGCTGCATCCACATCGACCGACGTGGCCAGATCGGCCAAGGGCGCGTCGGCGCTCAACATCAACCAGTGATGGCGCAGGGCTTGCGGGTCCATCCGTGCTGCAAAGCCCATATTCTGCAGAAAGCCGCTGAAGGAATTGGCCCAGCCCTTGGCATCGCGGTACATGAAGATCAGGCGGGCCTGAGGGAAGGCGCGGTGGTAAAGTGCTGCCTGATACAGGACCTGACTGTGGAACTTGATGGCCACATTCGGCGCCATGGCGCCCTGCAACGGGCGCAGCGTGAAAAGCGTGGTGGCCCCGATCAGCGCGGTGGCGCGGGCCGGGTCAAGCCGCTGCCGGGTCAAGGCGAGGGTGACAAAGGTGCGCGGTTCGGACAGGGCCAGGGTGTCCGGTGCGGTGTTCAGGATGTGGTTGGCCAGCGTCGTGCCGCAGCGCCCGATCGAGAACAGCAAGATCAGGTTGGCGGGGCGCTGCAGCGACCCTGACAAAGCGATGAAATCATCAAGGGCCAAGGTCAGCACCAGTGTCGCCGCCTGATACTGCGCCTGCGGGACAAAGGCGGCGGCGGCAAGATCGGTGGCGGGGTCAAGGCGCACAAACAGCGCCAGATCGTGGACAAGGTCAAGGTTGTATAGCGACCAGCACGGGTCAAGCACGGTTTGGGCAGCGACCGACGTTCCCGCGTCGGTGACAAAATCGGCCAGGGTGGCGGGGCCGAACTGATGGGTGCGGACGCGGTCGGTGATCTGGTAAAGGGTGGCGTGGGGCATGGCGGCGCTTTGCTGTGGTTCGGGGCAAGGGTGGCGGTTTTCGCGCGACGGCGCAAGATAACGGCGCGATATGGGTTGACGCGGCGGCAGAAAGGGCAGGTAAGTCCGCCGAAAACCATAGGGCGAACATGGGCGATCTGATCCTTTCAATGGCGGGCACACCTGCGGGGCACCGCTTGGCAATCGGCCTTGCCCTGATGGCCGCAGTGCTGCACGCGCTGTTCGGTGCCTTGCAGAAGGGCCGGCATGATCCCTGGCTGACGCGGGCCGCCATAGATGCAAGCTACGGCATCATCGCGGCCCCGTTCGCGCTGTTCGTCGTGCCCTGGCCCGAGCCGCATATGTGGCCGATCTTTGCCGGCGCCTTTGTGATCCATTCGGCCTACAAGGTGGCGCAGGCCATGACCTATGACCGTGCGCCCTATACGGTCGTCTATCCTTTGGTGCGTGGCACCGGACCCTTGCTGACGGTGATCGCGGCGGGGTTGGTCTTTGCCGAGCATTTCGCGCCCCTGCAATGGATGGGCCTGATGCTGCTGGTGGGCGGCATTCTGGGGCTGGCGGCGTGGAATCTGGCCCATGTGCCCGCCCAGGGGACTGCGGGCCAGACCCTGGTCCCGGCGCTGGCCCTGGCGCTGCTGACCGGGGCCTTTGTCGCCGCCTATACCACTTTTGACGCCTGGGGCATCCGTGCCACGGCCAATCCGTTCACCTTTCTGGCCTGGTTTTTCATGATCGACGGGGTGTTCATCCCGACAGTGACCTTTCGCCGCTGGCGCGGGCTTGGCGCAAGCCAGCTGTTGCCCTTGCTGAAAAGGGGTGTATTTGGTGCATTTGTCGCCTATTTCAGCTTTGGCGGCATTATGCTGGCCACGCGGATCGACCGGGTGGGCGAGGCGGCCGCCCTGCGCGAGACCTCGACCGTCTTTGCCGCCGTGATCGGATGGTGGCTTCTGGGCGAAAAGACCGGGCCCGTGCAGGTGGCATTGATGGGATTGATCGCGCTGGGCGCGGTCGTGATGGAGAGTACGGGATGAGCGACGATCGGTCCTATGACCCAAAGATCAAGGCGGTGCTGGAATATGGGCCGCTTTTGGCCTTCATGCTGGGGTATTGGTGGTTCAAGGACCAGAGTTTCACCATCGGCGGCCAGGAATATTCGGGTTTCATTGCCGTCACGGCCATTTTTGCACTGGTCTTTTCCGCCTCGATCGTGGGTCTGTGGCGGCTGACCGGCAGGTTGAGCGTGATGCAGGTCTTTACGCTGGTGGTCGTGCTGTTCATGGCCGGGCTTAGCATCTGGTTCAACGACGAGCATTTCTTCAAGATGAAGCCCACGATCATCTATATCTTCTTTGCCCTGGTGCTGGGGGTCGGGCTTTTGCAGGGCAAAAGCTATCTGCGCCTTGTCATGGGCGAGACCCTGCCGATGCAGGATGTTGGCTGGATGATCCTGACCCGGCGGATCACGCTGTTCTTCGCCGCCCTTGCCGTGACGAACGAGGTCGTCTGGCGCAATTTCAGCACCGAAACCTGGGTCTGGTTCAAGGTCTTTGGCCTGACCATCGCCATGTTCCTGTTCCTGTTGACCCAGGCGCGGCTGATGAGCCGCTATGGCATCGAACCGACCGCCGCGCCTGCGCCCGACAAAGACTGAGCCTTGCCATAACTTGGCCAGATTGTTCCGCCATCCTGACCCTTGGACAAGCCAGGGTGGGCCTCATGGACGACCTTTTTCTGACCTTGAAGCGATTTGTCGCATTGTTTCGGCAGCGGACCACGTTGCCCTGGACCATCATGCTTCCGCTTTTGGTGGTGGCACTGGCCTGGCCGCTGCTGCGTGTCTGGCTGAACGATGAAAGTGCGGCCTTCATGGTGGCTTTCGTGCTGGCCATGGGGTTGCGGCTTGCCTTGCGTTCGGACGGGACGATCCGCAAACTGCGCAGCCAGCTGTCCAACCGCAACACCGCGATCCTGGCCCTGCTTTTCGGTCCGGGCGTTCTGGCTTTGCTGATCTGGATTGGCCAGCCGATCTGGTGCCAGCGTTTCCTGAGCGTCTATTTCCTGATCATGGCAGGGCTTTACCTGCTGGATGTGATCGACGGTCGCCATGCCATGGTGAAATACTTTCTGCCTTCGGATCGCAACCATGGGGCGGACGGGCTTTTGACGCGGGTCATGGCGATTTACCAGATGACGCTGTTGCTGTTCAATGAAACCTTGATCGCCAATGCCTCGCTGACGGTGTGGCTGGTCTATTTCGGTCTGCTGCCCATGCTGTCGCACCGCCTGCTTCTGGCCCTGGTGCGCACGGTGGACGAGGCCTATGCCGCTGGCTACGGTCGCCAATAGGCGGCACCTCCCTTGAACCCACCCATGTGAAGTTCAAGTTGACCTTGGCCGAAGGGGGCGCTACGTCATGCGCCGTGGCGCTTTGTAACCAGATTGCGGGCCACGTAAAACAAGCCGCTAAAAGGGTCAGGGTCGTGCCCCGGAACCTTATGGTTGCGGGGCTTTTTGTTGCGGAGACGGCAGATGAGCAAGGATTGGAAGACACGCACGAAACTGGTGCATGAAGGCTCGCGCCGCAGCCAATATGGCGAAATGGCCGAGGCGATCTTTCTGACCCAGGGCTTTGTCTATCCCGATGCCGAGGCGGCCGAAGCGCGGTTCATCAAGGCGGGCGAGGATGAGTTCATCTATGCCCGCTATGGCAATCCCACCACCCGGATGTTCGAAGAGCGCATCGCGGCCCTGGAAGGCACCGAAGATGCCTTTGCCACGGCCAGCGGCATGGCTGCCGTCAGCGGTGCCCTGATGTCCATGCTGCGCGCCGGCGACCATATCGTTTCGGCCCGGGCGTTGTTCGGCTCGTGCCTTTATGTGATCGAAGAGGTGTTGCAGCGTTTCGGCGTCAAGGTGACCTTTGTCGATGGGGCGGATCTGGACCAGTGGCGCGCGGCGGTCACGCCGGGGACCAAGGCCGTGTTCTTTGAAAGCATGTCCAACCCGACGCTGGAGCTTGTCGATATTCGCGCAGTGTCGCAGATCGCCCATCAGGCGGGTGCCCTGGTGATTGCCGACAATGTCTTTGCCACCCCGATCTTTTCGCGCGCCGTGGATCAGGGCGCCGATGTGGTCGTTTATTCCACCACCAAGCATATCGACGGGCAGGGCCGCGCGCTGGGCGGGGTGGTCTGCGCCAGCCGCGACTTCATTCGCAAGGTGCTGGAGCCTTACATGAAGCATACCGGCGGCTCGATGAGCCCGTTCACCGCCTGGATCATGCTGAACGGCATGGCGACGCTGGATCTGCGCTGCCGGGCCATGGCCACATCTGCGCAACAAATCGCCGAAGGGCTGGAGGGCCATGCCGGGATCACCAAGGTGATCTATCCGGGGCTGGAAAGCCACCCTCAGGCGGCGCTGGCCCGGGCGCAGATGGGGTCTGGCGGCACCCTGGTGACCTTCGAGGTCAAGGGCGGCAAAGAGGCGGCGTTCCGTTTCATGAATGCGCTGGATATCATCAAGATTTCCAACAACCTTGGCGATGCCAAGACCATTGCCACCCATCCCGCCACAACCACCCATTCGCGCCTGCCGCAGGACCAGAAGGACGCTTTGGGCATCACGCCTGGCCTGATCCGCCTGTCCGTCGGGCTGGAGGATACCCAGGACCTGATCGACGATCTGGCCCAGGCTCTTGGGCGAAACTGAAAGGGGACGGTGGATCCTGGATCTCCGCTGCGAACCCGCTGCCTTTGCTCAAGCGACAATTCGTTAACGATTCAGCGCCAACTGTGCTAAATTGACGCCGGGTCAAGCAGACTCGCAATGGGGGCAATCATGACGCCGTGGGAAATTGATGCTACCGAATTGGCCAATTGCAACTGCGCATTCGGCTGTCCTTGCCAGTTCAACGCGCTGCCAACGCACGGAAAGTGCGAAGCTGCCGTGGGGATCATCATTCACAAGGGTTTTCACGGCGATGTTCGGTTGGATGGGGTCAAATTCGCGTTTGCCGCGAAGTGGCCTGCGGCCATCCACCAGGGCAATGGCACCATGCAGCTTGTCGTGGACGCTGCCGCAACTCCGGCGCAACGCAAGGCCGTCGAGACGATCTTTACCGGCGGCGATACCGACGCCATGGCCACCTTCTTCTGGGTGTTCAACAAGATGTCTCCGAACCAGTTGGAGACCTTGGTCAAGCCGATTGACGCGGCCATCGACATTGAATCCCGCACCGGCCATGTGAAAGTGCCGGGCGTGTTCGAGTTGAGCGCCGAGCCGATCCGCAACCCGGTAACCGGGGCGGCACATCGGGCGCGGATCAACATGCCCCATGGTTTCGAGTTTCGTCTGGCCGAAGTGGCCAGCGGAACCACAAAAACCTCTGGCGCCATTGCGCTGGACAAGAACAATGCCACGCATGCCCATATCTGTCACCTGCACATGAACGGCCACGGTGTGATTGAAAAGGCCGCCTGACGCACCATGACGGAAACTTCGGGTATGGTCCGCATTCTTGGGCGGGATCGGCGGATCGTGGCTACTGCAATGGCAGCTGTGGTCGTCGTTGCGGGGGTCTATATCGCTGCTGGCGGTGGGACCGGCATGTCGGCATTGGGGATGTTGGCGGACACTGGCCCCGCCGGTGCCCTCTTGGGTGGTGCGGCCGACATGGTCACGCCGGCCCTTTGGACGCCGGGATATGCAGCGGTGATCTTCGTGATGTGGTGGCTTATGATGGTCGCCATGATGGTGCCAAGTGCCGCCCCTGCCATCCTTCTGTACGGAGCGTTGAACCCTGCGCAAGGGGTTCGTGGCATGGTGGCGTTTCTTGCAGGTTATCTGACCATCTGGGCCGGCATGAGCCTGCTTGCCACCGGCCTGCAGGGCGTTTTGGCGGCGGGCGGTCTCATTTCTTCGATGTACATGACCTTGGCGCTGCCCTGGCTTGGCGCCATGGTCCTGATCGGGGCCGGGCTATATCAACTGACGCCGCTCAAGCGTACCTGTCTTGACCAATGCCGCGGCCCGGTCGAGGCCCTGACCCGTCACCGACGCAGCGGGCCGCTGGCGGCTTTCCGCATGGGGTTGCTGCACGGCCGTTATTGCCTTGGGTGTTGTTGGGGATTGATGGCGCTGTTGTTCGTTGGCGGCGTCATGAACCTGACGTGGATCCTTGGGCTGACGCTATACGTCGCGCTGGAAAAACTGACGCCCTTTGGTGACAGGTTGGCCAGACCCATGGGCCTGTGCCTGATCGCCCTGGGCCTGGCCGTGTTGATCTGGCCTGCCGGGATGGGCTGATCGCCCGGTGCCTTGGCGCGCTTTCGCCGACGATCCAGTGATCCGGTGTCGCGTTTTTGACGTATCTCTTCGGTAAGGCTTGGGTGACGGGCAACAATGCCCTATATTGCCAGTCTTGCGACCTGCTGATGGGAAGGGGAGCACTGCCATGAACATCCATATGCCCGAACTGGACCGTGCACCGACACGCGCCGAGGCCGAGGCCGCGCTTGGTTTGCTCAAGATGTGGGCCGACCGGTCGAGCGAGGCTGAAATTGTCGGCCTTTGTCCCAAGGTGGGCTTGCTGGTGGGCGATGCCCAGCCTGTTCTGAGCCGCGACTACCCCGAGGGTTTCGTGGTCACCGAAGCCTACAAGGACAGCCTGCCCGATCTGCAGAACGGCCCGGCCAGCCTGATCGTGGGCGCGCGCCAGACCATCCAGCATGTCGGCATTTCCAACTTCCGCCTGCCGATCCGCTACCGGACCCGCGAATCCGATTTGAAGAGCGGGGGCGATCTGACGCTGGAAACTTCGGTCACCGGCACGGTCAGCCTTGAGGCCGAGAAAAAGGGCATCAACATGAGCCGCATCATGCGGTCTTTCTATGCCCATGCCGAACGTGCCTTCAGCTTTCAGGTCATCGAACATGCACTGGACGATTACAAACGCGATCTGGGCAGCTTTGACGCCCGCATCCAGATGCGCTTTTCCTTCCCGGTCAAGGTCGGGTCGCTGCGGTCTGGCCTGACGGGCTGGCAGTATTACGACATCGCACTGGAACTGGTGGACAAGGGCGGCGTGCGCAAGCGCATCGTGCATCTGGATTTCGTCTATTCCTCGACCTGCCCCTGTTCGCTGGAACTGGCTGAACATGCCCGTGCGACGCGCGGCCAGTTGGCCACACCGCATTCACAGCGTTCGGTGGCGCGGATCTCGGTGGAAGCGACGGGCGACAAATGCCTGTGGTTCGAGGATCTGATCGAACTGGCCCGCGACGCCGTGCCGACCGAAACCCAGGTCATGGTCAAGCGCGAGGATGAACAGGCCTTTGCCGAACTGAACGCCGCCAACCCGATCTTTGTCGAGGATGCGGCGCGCAGCTTTTGCGCCGCACTGCTGAAAGAGCCGCGCATCGGCGATTTCCGCATTGTCGCCAGCCATCAGGAAAGCCTGCACAGCCATGACGCCGTGTCGGTGTTGACCGAGGGGCCGACATTTGCCGCCGACAGCCTGGACCCGCGACTTTTCGCCTCGCTTTACCATGTAGGCTGAAGCGCGTCTGGTTCCGATTGAATTCACCTTGCACCCCGAACGCGTTTGCAAGAGCATTCGCTGCCTCGGGGTGCAACGTGAATATCTGAATCTGGTTGAACGCGACACGCCTTAGCGCCATTGTCATTACCAGCAGCTGACCAGGGCCGTCATCCCGCGCGCCGCAGCCTGCAAAGCGTCCGGCGTCGGCTTGTCGCCCGCCACCGCCGCGACGGGTGTCAGGCCCTGTGCCGTCAGAACGGCCGTTATCGCCTGGGCCGAGGCGGCAAATGCCACGCCGGCGGGCAGCTGTTTGGCCGCTTTGGGATCGGTCGGCAGCAGCATTCCCAAGACCGCGCCGCTTTGGTCCAGAACCGGCCCGCCGGTATCGCCGGGCAAGGCGTCAAGGCCAAGCCGCGTCAGGCCGGCCTCGCCGTTCAGCCCCTTGACCTCTTCCACCACGCCAAGGGTCA
>JAYSWK010000462.1:0-3519 GCA_043718085.1 Rhodobacterales bacterium | reverse complement strand
CCACGGCACTGGTCGTCGGGGGCGGCCCGGCCGGGCTGGAAGCCGCCCTGACCCTTGGGCGGCGCGGGCTGCAGGTGGCCCTGGCCGAGGCGGGCACCAGCCTTGGCGGGCGCATCAACCGCGAGGCGACCCTGCCCGGCCTGGCCACCTGGGGCCGGGTGCGCGACTGGCGTCTGACCATGCTGGGCAAACTGCCAAATGTAGAGGTTTTCAAGGATTCCCTCATGACCGCTGCCGATGTCGCGGACTTTGGCGCTGATCATGTGGTTCTGGCCACGGGCTCGCATTGGCGGCGCGACGGGATCGGCGTCATGGGACTGCAGGCCCGGCCGCTTGCGGGCCTGACCCCGGATGACATCTTTGCCGGGGCTGCCGTGACCGGCCCGGTGGTTGTCTATGACGACGAGCATTATTTCATGGGCGGGGCGCTGGCCGAACGCCTGGCCCGCGCCGGGCATCAGGTGACGCTGGTCACACCCCAGTCCACCGCCTCGTCCTGGACCGCTTATACCGATGAACAAGGCTTCGTGCAGACCCGGTTGATGGAACTTGGCGTGCAGCTTGCCCTTTCACACTATGCAACCGGGCAAAGTGCAGGGGCGCTGCATCTGGCCTGTGCCTATACCGGGCGCGCCCGCGACATTCCCTGCGAAACGCTGGTCCTTGTGACCGGTCGTTTGCCCGATGACCGCCTGTGGCACGACCTGGCCGGACGCCCGGGCACCGTGCGCATTGGCGACTGCCACGCACCATCCTCGATTGCCGATGCGGTCCATTCGGCGCATGCCTATGCACGCGGCCTGGGCGAAACCGAGGCGGCTCCGCAGCGCGAAATGGCGCCGTTTGAAGATGGCTTGTAGGATGGGCAATCTGCCCATCCCGGTTGGGAGGATGGCATGAGCCGCAGGGTCAGGACAGGACGGATCTCGGGCCAGATCATCCAGCGCCCCTTTGGCCAGGTGCCACGGCTTTATGCGCCGGTCGAGGTCTTGTCACCCGATCAGGTCGAGGCGATCCATCACGCCGCTTTGTCGGTTCTGGCCCAGACCGGCATGCGCGTCCTGCAGCCCCAGGCGCGCGAACTTTACGGCGCAGCCGGGGCGCGGGTTCTGGGCGAGACGGTGTTTCTGGACCGTGACCTTGTGGCCGAACGTCTGACCACCGTGCCCGGGCATTTCACCATCGCCGCACGCAATCCCCTGAAATCCCTGCACTTTGGTGGGAATGATTGCGTCTTTACCTCGGTCGGCGGGCCGGCCTATGTCATGGATATCGACAAGGGGCGCCGCGACGGGACCTTTGCCGAAATGTGCGACTATCTGCGCCTGATCCAGTCGCTGAATGTCATCCACCAAGAAGGCGGCGGCCCGTTCGAGCCGTTGGATCTGCCCGCCAACACCCGGCATCTGGATATTTATCTGGCCCAGATCACCCTTCTGGACAAATCCTGGCAGACCCAGACCCTTGGCCATGCCCGCACGATGGACGGGCTTCACATGGCGGCCCTCATGTTCGGCCTGCCGGTTGACGCTTTGCCCACCTGCCTTTTGGGCATCATCAACACGAATTCCCCCCTGACCCTGGACATTCCGATGGCCGAGGGGCTGATCGCGATGGCGTCCCATGGCCAGGTCAACGTGATCACACCCTTCACCCTGTCCGGCGCCATGGCCCCGGTGACCATCGGCGGGGCTCTCGTCTTGCAACATGCCGAGGCTTTGGCCGGCATCGTCCTGACCCAGATCGTGCGGCCCGGCGTGCCGGTCATGTATGGCGGCTTCACCTCCAACGTCGATATGCGGTCGGGCGCGCCGGCCTTCGGGACGCCCGAATATGCCAAGGCGGCCCAGGCCTCGGGGCAATTGGCGCGGCACATCGGGGTGCCGTTCCGGTCGTCCAATGTCACGGCGGCCAATGCAGTCGATGCCCAGGCGGCCTATGAAAGCCAGATGGCGCTTTGGGGGTCGATCATGGGCGGGGCGCATCTGATCGAACATGGCGCAGGCTGGATGCACGGCGGGTTGACCGCCAGCTTTGAAAAGCTGATCCTGGATGCCGAGATGCTGGCCATGATGCAGGCCTATCTGGAACCCATAGCCACCGATCCCGATGCCCTTGGCGTGGCCGCAATTGCCGATGTGGGGCCAGGCGGCCATTTCTTCGGCACAGACCATACGATGCGCCGCTACGAGGCCGCTTTCCACACGCCCATGCTGTCAAACTGGGACAATTACCCCAACTGGCTGGAACGCGGCGCGGTTGAACTGCCCGCGCGCGCCAATGCCGTCTGGAAACAGCTTCTGGCCGAACACCAGGACCCCGGCCTGGACCCCGCCGTGCATGAGGCGCTGCAAGACTACGTCGCCCGCCGCAAAGCCGAAGGCGGCGCGCCGATGAATTGACGGGGTCACGCTCGACAGACCGCGGGAAGGATGCAACTATTCGCCTTTACCCAATGGCGGAGCATATCTTTTGACCTGGTTCTTTCTGGCCATCCTTGGCCCCGTCCTTTACGCCGCGACCAACCACATTGATCAGATCCTGTTGCAAAAGTATTTCGTCGCCAGCGGCCCGGTCATGGTCGTGGTGTTTTCCTCGCTTCTGGCAGGCCTGTCCCTGCCGGTCTTTTATGCCCTGAACCCGCAGATCTTTGGCTTTGCCCCACTGGAAATTGCCGTGATCCTGGCCGTAGGCGTCATCAACACCTCGGTCCTGTGGTTCTATCTTCTGGCCCTGCGGGAAGAAGAGGCCACCATCGTGGTGATCTTCTACCAGCTTGTCCCGGTGCTTGGTCTTGGCATCGGCTATGTCACACTGGGCGAAGTGATCTCGACACGCCAGCTGATTGCCATGGGCGTGATCATCTTGGGGGCCATCACCGTCTCGTTCGAGGTCAATGCCGAGCAATCCTTTCGCCTGCGCAAAAGCACGCTGCTTTACATGATCCTGGCGTCGCTTGGTTGGGCGGGCGGCTCGGTCCTGTTCAAATTCGTGGCGCTCGAACAGGACACCTGGCCCACGCTCTTTTGGGAACATGCCGTCTTTCTGGCCATAGGCCTTGGCCTCCTGGCCTTTTCTCGGCCCGTGCGAACTCAATTTCTGTCCATCCTTCGGCTAAATTCGAACTCTGTCCTCTTCGTGAACGTGGTCAATGAAACGTTGTATATTTCCGGCAATATCGCCACCGCCAGCGCCTATGTCCTGGCGCCGGTGTCCCTCGTCTTGCTGATGAACGCCTTTCAGCCGATCTTCGTGCTGCTGATCGGGCTGACCCTGCCACTGATCTGGCCAAGCCTGCCCCGGCCCGATGTGTCCCGCATCCAGATGACACAAAAGCTGGTGGCCATCCTGATCACCGGCATCGGTACCTATGTCTTGCTGGGGTCATAGCCCCCTTCCCCGTCCCCCCACTCCATGCCATCCTCCCGACCGGAGGCCCCCCATGTCCAAAATCATCATCTCCTGCGCCGTAACCGGCTCGATCCACGTCCCCAGCCAATCCCCGCACCTGCCCTACAC
>JAYSWK010000461.1:0-3523 GCA_043718085.1 Rhodobacterales bacterium | reverse complement strand
AAGGACATCGGAAAACGCGTTCGAGCGAAGCGAGAGGCAGCGATTTCCGATTCCATCGAAACCTGAACCGCTTTAAATACTCCCGCCGGAGGCATAGGCCCTGACAACCAGGACAAACTGTCCCATGCCGCCCGGATCTTTCGCAGAAAGATCGCGCCTTCACAGGACTACTCCGCCGCAGCCCGCGTCGCGTCATCCCTGGCCCAGGCCTTCAACCCGTCGCGGATCGCCTCGGCCATTTTCAAACGCCAGTCGCGGTCCGACAGCCGGGCCATGTCGCTGGCCGAAGACAGAAATCCCAGTTCCAGCAGAACCGAGGGGATGTCCGGCGATTTCAGCACCGAAAAGGACGCTTCCTGATGGGGATGTCGGTGCATCTTGACCTTCGCCCCCTGGATCGCCGCGACCAAGGCATCGGCCAGACGGGCGGTGCGCGGCTTGGTTTCGGTCCGCGCCATGTCCATCAGCACCTGAACCACCACGTCATCCTGTTGCTTCAAATCAATACCCGCCAAAAGGTCGTCGCGGTTGTGGCGTTCTGCCAACGTGGCCGAGGCGGCATCGCTGGCGTCATCGGCCAGCGTATAGACCGTGGCCCCGGCGGCATCGCCTTCGGACAAGGCATCGGCATGCAGCGCGATGAAAACCTGCGCGCCCACCTCATGGGCCAGCGAGATGCGGGTTTCCAGCGGCACGAACACATCTTCCTCACGGGTCAGACCGACGCGAAAGCCGCCGTCGCGCAGCAGAACCTCTTTCAACTCGCGGGCAAAGATCAGCATCAGCTTGGCCTCGGACGTGCCATCACGCTCGGCGCCCGGATCGATGCCGCCATGGCCGGGGTCCAGGATCACGATCAGCGGCCCCGCGCCGCGCGGCGGCACCGGTTTCAGCGCGGCCGGCTTCGGCAAGTCCCAACCTTCGGGCTCGGGCTCTGCCGCCTTGGCCGCAAAATCCGCCGCCAAGGCCGGGACAAGCGTCAATGTCACCGCAACCTTGTCGCCGGTCTGCATGGCGGCCTGGCCGACCAGCATGGGCTGGGCCAGATCCATGACCAGCCGCGACCAGCCCGGCCGAAAGACCCCGGCGCGCAGGCCCGTGATCGCCGCGGCCTGGCGCGCGACTCCGTCCAGACCGCCCCAGTCCACTTCGCGGAAATCCATCACCACGCGCGGCGGATCGTCCAGAACCCGCACGCGCCACGGCACGGGCTGGCTCAGGCCCAGTTGCACCACCACCGCGCCGCCCGCCTCTTGCCGGATCGACGATCGCGCCGCGTCCAGCCGCGCCAATGCCGACAGATCCTGCGCCCTGGCGGCACCACCGGCCCAAGCCAGAACCGCCAACAAGACCAAGGCAAGGCGCATCCGCATCATCCGTCCCTAACCCGCATTCCCAGGCCCGCGTGCCGCCATATAGGCTTCAAGCCGGCGCAATCCCTCGACAATATCCGCCGTGGCCCCCGCATAGGAAAACCGGAGCATGGTCTTGCCGCGATGGGGGTCAAAGTCCAGCCCCGGCGTCACGGCAACCCCCGCCTCTTGCAACACTTCCGCCGCAAAGGCCACAGAATCCCCCGTATCCCCCGTCACGTCCGCGACATCGGCATAGATGTAGAACGCGCCGCCCGGCCCCCTCGGCCCGGCGGGCCGCCTCGACCACATCCATCACAATAAAGGGATCAACCTCGCCCCGGCTTGATCTTAACATCGCCATACCCCATTGTTTCTGCGCCATAGTCCTTGGCCAATCCCCAAGGTCAAGCCCAACCGATAGGTCCTTCATGCGTCGCAACCTTCTAAGCCTGACTGCAACCCTGGCCTTTCTGGCCGGTTCCGCCACCGCGGGGGGGCTTGGCACCATGACCGACGCCGAACGCGAGGCGTTCAAGGCCGAGGTGCGCGCCTATCTTCTGGACAACCCCGAAGTTCTGATGGAAGCGATGGATGTCCTGAAGGAACGGCAGGACCAGGCCGCCGCCGCCCAGGACCAGCTTTTCCTGTCGCAAAACCGGGATTTCATCTTCAACGACCCGGCCTCCTGGGTCGGTGGCAATCCTGATGGCGACATCACCATCGTCGAATTCATGGACTACCGCTGCGGCTATTGCCGCAAAGCCTATGACGAGGTGGCGGATCTGGTGAAAACCGACGGCAATATCCGCTTTGTGGTCAAGGAATTCCCGATCCTCGGTGACGATTCTTTGGCCTCGTCGCGCTTTGCCATCGCAACCCGGCTTTTGCACGGCGATGACGCCTATGCCTCGGTCCATGACGCCCTGATCACCCTGCGCGGATCGCCCGACAGCGAGACCCTGGCGCGGCTTGCAACCGACCTCGGCTTTCCGGCCCAGCCGATTCTGGACAAGATGAACAGCGACGAGGTGACCCAGATCATCGCGGCCAATCACGCCTTTGCCCAGCAGATGAACATCACCGGCACGCCGACCTTCTTTGTGGGCGATACGATCCTGCGCGGCTATCTGCCCGAGGACGAGATGAAATCGGTCGTGGCCGAGGCGCGGGCCGGTTGATTTTGCGGCTGCAAACTCCGCGCAAAATCCTTAGAGCGGGATGGGTTTTCATGGAAACAAACCCCATCGGGAAACGCGTTCGAGCGAATGCGCGCGGCAGCGTCTTTGGGTTCTATGCAAACCGATCCCGCTTTAAGGCCGTGGCCAAGGTCAGCGCCCCTTGACCTCATCCCGGCGCTGGTCGGTCAAACCGTCATGGTCGCCGCGCGGGCGTTCGGGCGCGTCGTGCCACCAGTCCTTGCGCCAGGCCTTGCGTTCGGGGTTGATCGGGTAATGGATGCGATTGGCCGCCATGTCGCTGTTGCCGATCACCAGAAGCTGAACCTCTTGCGCACTGTTGTTCAAAAAGGAATGGGCAAGCCCGGTCCCCGCCGGAAACCCGACGCAATCGCCGGGCATCAGGGCATGCAACACGCCGTCCAGCCAGACATCGGGCCGCCCGGCGATGACATAGACGCATTCCTCCTCATGGCTTTCGGCATGGGGCAGCGACGTCCGCCGCCCCGGCAAAAGGCGCATGTGATGAATGCCCAGCGTCGTCAGCCCCAGATGCGCGCCCAAAGCCGCGCCAAAGCTCATCGGCTCCTCGGTGCCCTGAAAATTGCCGGGGTCCGTGTTTTCTATGTTGCGCCAATGGGTTATCGCCGGATGCCGCGTGGTCATTCCGCTGCCTCGGACGCTTGCGCCTCGATCGCGGCGGCCTTCTTCTCGACCAGATCGACGATATGGTCCACCATGCCGGCATTGCCCATCGTATGGGCCTGCTTGCCCGCCAGATAGACCATGCCCTTGCCCGCCCCGCCGCCGGTAAAGCCGATATCGGTCATCAGGGCCTCGCCCGGCCCGTTCACCACGCAGCCGATGATGGACAGGCTCATCGAGGTGGTGATATGGGCCAGCCGTTCCTCCAAAGCCGAGACCGTCTTGATCACGTCGAACCCCTGCCGCGCGCAGGACGGGCACGAGATGATCGTGACGCCCCGGTGGCGC
>JAYSWK010000047.1:0-2423 GCA_043718085.1 Rhodobacterales bacterium | reverse complement strand
CCAGATCGCGTCAAAGACCTGGGGCCCGTGTTTTGGATGGCACCAGACCTCATAGCCCAACTCGCCGGTATAGCCGGTGCGCGACACCACAACCGGCACCCCGTCAGCCGCCCCGATGCGACCGATGGTGAAGCGGAACCAGCCCAACTCGTCCATCGTCGGTTGATGCGGCGGGGTCCAGATCACCTTTTTCAGCAATTCGCGGCTTTCCGGCCCCTGCACCGCCAGATTGTGCAGCTGATCGGTCGAGGACCGCACCAGCACCTTCAGCCCCAGCTTTTCCGCCTGTTCGCGCAGCCAGATACCAGAATAGTCGTCACCGCCGATCCAGCGGAAATTGTCCTGCCCGAGGCGGAAAACGGTGCCATCGTCGATCATGCCGCCATGCGGGTAGCACATCGCCGAATAGACGATCTGGCCCACCGCCAGTTTCTTCATGTCGCGGGTCAGCGTGTATTGCAAAAGCGCCTCGGCATCCGGCCCGGTGATTTCCCATTTCCGCAAGGCCGACAGGTCCATGACGACGCTTTTCTGCCGACAGGCCCAATACTCCTCGATCGGCCCGGCGGCGGCGAAGGCATTGGCCAGCCAGTAGCCGCGGTATTCAACGAAGTTGCGGGTGAGTTTCGACAAGCTGTCGTGAAACCCGGTTTCCTTGGTCATGGTCGGCTCCGAATCTTTGGTGGGGCGGATGGCGATGGCCCGCTTGAAGGGTTCCGCGCCGGAATAGCTGCGCACATGGATGTCGGTCGGGTTCCAGCCATTGGCGGGCGAAGTATCGTCCGGGCAGGCCGATGACACGCAGACCAGATCGGTCAGGGCGCGCACCAGCACATAATCACCGGGGCGCGACCACGGCTCGTCGGCATACATCACCCCGTGATCATCGACGCCGGTGTTGAAGAAGAAGTTGGCTGCCATCCAACCGCTGCGCGGCGCGACCCCGTGCTGGGCAAGCACGGCGTTGAAATTTTCCGAACAGTTGGCGTGGCCGGGATAGCCGATGTCATCGTAATACTTCGGTGCGCAGGCCAATGAGAAGGCATCATGGCGCCCGCAGGTGTCCTGAATGACCTCGATCAGCGGCAAAAAGTCCTGATCATAGTATTTCGCATGCAGGCCCGGCATCGGATAGGCATGGCCCATCAGGCTGCGGGTCGCGGTCACGTCCAGCGCATGTTCAATGCCGCGATCCAGCTTGCGGGCGGAAAAGCACTGGAAATCGGTGCATTGGCGGCCATCGACATCAATGATCTGCAAGAAATCCCCGGCCTTGACGACATAGGCCTCGGCGGTGGCGTTGCGGACGCGCAGATCAAGGATCGGGTCGGCCAGGGGGTCTGGCAACTCGAACCGGGCCGCACTGCGCGGTCTGGCGCGGCTCAGATGCACGCTGAGCGGCGTTGCGGTGTCTTGCGCCTCGGGTGTCATGCCACCACCGGGGGCGGCGATGACAACCACGCCGTCGCGGCTGACGGTGAAGCTTTCCTCGGCGCGGGCCGGGGTTTTCGTGCCGAACAGCCGGATTGCGCCCGCGCGTCCAAGGTCAATCCCGCGCTTTGTCAGCCCGGCCCTGAGCCTGGCAAGGCTGGCCTCGCCCGAGGTCAAAAGCGCTTTCAGCCCGGCGGCATCGGCGCGGCCCACCTGCCCCAGAAGCCCCGCATCAATGCGCCCGTCGGTTCCGGCCGCGACAATCTCGCACGGCTGGCCGCCTTCGTCATTGACGATGCGCAGCCGGTCGCCAGCGAATACCGCCAGCAGGATCGCCCCGCCGCCTTCGACCCTGTAGCGCTCCACACCGGGACCGGCCGTCAGACTGAACGGCTCAAGGATCCGGCTGGGACGCGGCGCCCCGGAAATGACCGAAGGAGGGATCATCAGCGACATCTTGAAGCCTCGCGTCATATTGAATGCACGGAAACATTATTTAATGGGAAGAATAGAGACCAAAAGCCAGTCTCGCAAGACGGGATATGGACGCTGCCGCCATTTTGACCGAAAACGCAGCTCTGACCAAGATCGGATACGTCATGCTTTCACTTTTCTTCGGCATCGCCGCCGCCCTTTCCTGGGGCGTGCATGATGTTTGCGTGCGTATCGCCGTCGAACGGGCCGGGGTGACGCTGGCGGTGACGGCGGTTTTGGGCATCGGGCTCGTGGCGGTGGCACCTGTGGCCGTGGCCTTTGGCGACTGGTCGGCGATAGGCCTTGGCACTTCGGTCATGGCCTCAGGCTCGGGTCTGGCCTATGCGGCCACGGCCTACAGCATGTACCGGGCCTTCGCCATCGGGCCGGTGCGGCTGGTGGCACCGGTGATCGGCGCCTTCCCGATTCTGTCGCTAAGCTGGGCCGCTCTGCAGGGCCAGCCGCCCGCGCCTGCCCAAGTGGTGGCGGTTCTGGCGATCCTGGCCGGGGTGGCGATG
>JAYSWK010000460.1:0-3534 GCA_043718085.1 Rhodobacterales bacterium | reverse complement strand
TTGGCGACTGGGACCCGACGCTGGCCTTTGTCATGGGCGGGGCCATCCTGCCCATGGCCGTGGCCTGGCGCATCGCGGCACGGCGCGAGACGTCGTATCTGGGCTTGGCCCTGCCCGAGCTGCCCAAGCGTGAGGTCGGCCCAAACCTGATCATCGGCTCGGTCCTGTTCGGCATGGGGTGGGCGCTGGCCGGACTTTGCCCCGGCCCGGCCATAGCCTCGCTGTCCTTTGGCGGCCTGGGTGGTCTGGTCTTCCTTGTCGCCCTGCTCGCCGGTATGTATCTGGCGCCCGCCGTCCGAACCCGCATTGAAAAAGCATTCAGCCAAAGGAACGCCATGGAAATCCGCGCCCTGACCCCGACCTATGCCGTGTCACCCCAGATCGAACCCACTGACCTGGCGGCGATCAAGAAGGCGGGTTATGTCACGATCATCAACAACCGCCCCGACGGCGAGATCGCCGAGGATTTGAACGCCGCCGCAATGCAAAAAGCGGCCGAGGCGCTGGGGCTGACCTTTGTGACCAACCCTTTGATCCCCGGCGCCTTCACCCCTGAAAATATCGCGGCACAAAGCGCGGCGGTCGATGCGGCCAAGGGTCCGGTCTTTGCCTATTGCGCCTGCGGAAACCGCTGTTCGATCGTCTGGGCCATGATGAATGCCGGCAAATTGCCGGTTGACGATTTGATCAACATTCCGGCGCGTTTTGGCTATCAGCTTGAACGCTTCCGCCCGACGCTCGAGGCGCTTGCGGCCAAGTGACAGCCCGCGGGGTCCATCTCGGCACCGCCCCAGCAACCAGCGTTCAAAGGGCCATCTGACAGGGGCTACCGTCGATCGCCTGTCGTTCCGATTGCCGCCGCGCGTAAGCGCAAGGCAAGGGGGGCAGCCCTTGGACCGAACTGTGGCTGCGGGGACGCGCCTGCCTGGGGTGGGCGCGTCCCCGATTGGCTTTGGACCAATCGGGGAAGGAAAGAAAGGTTCGCGCTTGAAAAGGCATCAGCCTAAAGCATGTCGCGTTTCGCTGAATTCATCTATTCACTTTGCCATCCGAGACAGCGTTTTCCCTGGCAAACGCGTTCGGAAGGCAAAGTGAATGCAATAGAACGCGATATGCTCTAAATGGCCGACTTTCGCCCAAGCTCGACCGCGGTGTTCGTTGAGCGTGCTTCGATAGGATCCAGACAGGCCCGCTCAGCATCTTTGCCGTATGCCCCTCGACCGCTATGACCCGACCTTTTCTCCGCCCCGGCGTCGGCCAGCCACTCAAATCCGGTCAGTCCGTCCCGGTCATCGGAAAGGCCATTTCGCCTTCGCTTATGCTGCCGAAATCCGGGGTGTCAAAGTCAAGCGCGGGCATCTCGCCGCCCATGTTCGATCCCATCGCCATCTCGGCACCGCCTTCCTGCCCGGTGGAACGATAATGTCCCTCGGTGCCCGATGCGGCGCCTTCGACATCGTCATTCAACCGGATCGCCCGCATCCCACGGTTCTGACCCAGTCGCCCTTCGGCAACCCGGCGGCCGTCCAGCCCCTCCAGGCTGATGCGGTCCAGCCCCGCCTGCTGCAAGGGCAGCAGGAAACCCTCGGTCAGATCCATCACGTCCTGGATCGACATCGTGACCCGGGCCAGAACAGCCTCCAGCCCGCTGTGGGCGCCATGGACCCGCTCGGACAGGGCCTGGACAAAGACATGGCCGTGATCATTGCCCTGACCCGCCACCGGCTTGACATTCGGCACCAGGCCGCGCCCTTCGGCGGGCATGGCCAACAAGATCTCACCCACGCGCGCCCCGCCGGCAAGGTCAACCTCGGCGCGCAGCAACCGGTAGGTCGTATCCTCCAGGATCAGGCCCAGCGGGCGGGGATCGTCCAGAAAGCTGGCATAGCGAAACCCGCCCGCCCAGGCCAGATCCGCCTCGTCCGCCAGGGCATTGTCCAGCCCGCGCAGGGCGGTATCAATGAGGCCCGCCACCATGGCCGCATCGGTGCGGGTGGGTTTGCGCGCGGCAAGTTCGGTCGATTTGACCCGGCCAATGGTCTGCGCCTCGATGATGCCCGCCAGAACCGGGGCCGAGATCATGAAGACCCCCAACCCCTCGCCCGGGCCATCCAGCACGGCGATCAGGGCACGGTCCGGGGTCAGATCAATCACTTCGCCCAGCGACCGGCGGTCGACGCTCAGGCTGCGAAAGTCGAGCGTGGTTTTCAGCTTGTCGCGCATCGCCCGCGCCAAAGCCAGCCGCCAGCCGCGATCCGCACCGGGCCCGCCTGCCGCAACCTCTGCCCGCGCTGCCGCAACCTTGCGCTGAATGATGCCTTGCCCTGCGTCCGCCATTGCGCCCTCTGCCGCCTATCACGGCCACTGTGCGGCGCTTTAGGTTAGCAAAGGGTTCACTCGGGGCGAATTCTGCGGCGCATTCAATGAAAAACGCGCCCGGGTTGCCCCGGACGCGCCAAATCGTCCTGCCGCAGGATTACTGCAGCGCCTTGTCCGAGATCGCATGCGTCCAGGCACCCGCCGGTTCCGCCGTGATGACCGGGTCCGAACCGCCCGCCATCAGCGTCGCCACGGTGCGTGCGTAATCCGCCTCGTCAAGCGCGCCGTTCGAGCCCGCCGTCAGTTTCGCCACTTCGCCCATCATGAACTTCTGATGCGCTTCGGTCTGCGCGCCGGTCTGGTCGGCTTCCATCACGATCCCCGCCGCTTCGTCCGGGTTCGCTTCGGCATCCTTCCAGCCCTTCATCGAGGCGCGCACGAACCGCACCATCTTGTCCTCGAAGGCCGGGTCGGCAAGGTTCGTTTCCAGCACGTAGAGCCCGTCCTCCAGCGTGGCCACGCCCATGTCCTCGTATTTGAACGTCACCAGATCATCCGCCTTGATCCCGGCATCCAGCACCTGACCATATTCGTTGTACGTCATGGTCGAGATGCAGGCCGCCTGCTTTTGCAACAGGGGATCGACGTTGAAACCCTGCTTCAGCACGGTCACACCGCCGGCCGAGCCGTCGGTTTTCAGGCCAAGCTGGCTCATCCAGCCCAGGAACGGATATTCATTGCCATAGAACCACACACCCAGGGTCTTGTCGGCAAAATCCGCCGGGGCCGCGATACCGGATTCCTTCAGACAGGTCAGCATCAGGCCCGAATGTTTGAAGGGCTGGGCGATATTGACCAGCGGCAGACCCTTTTCCCGGGCTGCCAGGGCGGCGGGCATCCAGTCGACGATGACGTCGGCACCGCCACCTGCGATCACCTGCTCGGGGGCAATGTCCGGCCCGCCCGGCAGGATGGTGACGTCCAGGCCCTCTTCCTTGTAATAGCCCTTGGACGCCGCCACATAATAGCCCGCGAACTGGGCCTGGGTGACCCATTTCAGCTGCAACTTGACCGAATCCTCGGCCCATGCCGCACCTGTTGCCAGCGCCAAAGCGCCCGCCGACAGAAGTAGTTTCTTCATTTCAACCTCCATGTTGATATCACCTCCCCCTTTGTGAGGGATGCCAGAATGTGACGCGGGCCTCGACCAGCGCC
>JAYSWK010000459.1:0-8867 GCA_043718085.1 Rhodobacterales bacterium | reverse complement strand
CCGGCGACCGGATGCGGTCATTGATGCGGGGTCCGGTTTCCCGCTGCGGCGGGGCGTTGTGAGGTCTGCGGGCTATGGTGGTGGTCCTTTTGTCGTTGAACGGGATGCAGGGTCTGCGCCGGGCAAGATAAACGGGCTTGCGCGCCGCTTCAACCCGTTAAACCCTTGATGCGTGCCGTAAACCGACAGGGCGACGGCGCGGCGGGGCTTTCCAAGGCAAATAGTTTCTGTCATACCGCCGCCACAATGCTTTCCCGTCGGTTAATGGAGACCTGACATGAACAGAAACGTTCTTATCGCCCTTATCGCCGTCATCGTCATCGGTGGTGGCTATTATAAGTTCAGCTACAAGCCGGCGCAGGACGCTGCCATGGCAGCGCAAGCCGCGGCGGATGAAGCTGCTGCCGCTGCCCAGAAAGCGGCGGATGATGCCGCCGCTGCCGCCAAGAAGGCCGAGGAAGATGCCGCCGCTGCCGCGCAGAAAGCTGCCGACGAAGCCGCCGCCGCTGCCGCCGCCGTTCTGGACCCGGCCATGTTCGATGCCGCCAAGGTCAACGCGATGATCGCCGCCTCGGCGCTGGATGATGCGACCAAGGCCACGCTGAAGGCCGGGGTTGACGCTGCCGCCACCAACCCGGCTGCCGTCGCCGCCGCTGTGGATGCCGTCAAGAAAGCACTTGGCATGTAATCTGCCCCCAAGGGCAGTTTGGGGCCGCACCTGGCAACGGGTGCGGCCTTTTCTTTGGTGCGGTTGGGATATTGAGCGCCAAGAGCGGGATGGGTTTTCATGGACCCAAAGAGACTATCGGAAATCGTGTTCGAGCGAATGCGAGAGGCAGCGATTGCCGCGACCATGCAAACCCATCCTGCTTTAGCGGCGCGCTGTTCTTTTCTCGCCTCTGGCGCAAGCGCCAACCGGCTCGGGCGGGCCTTCGGCGAGAGTATTTGCGACAGGTTGAATTGGATCAGATCCCGTCGCCGACAAAGGCCTTTTCGACGACGAATTCCAGGGGTTCCGAATTGGCGCCTTCGTGGAGGCCGAATTTTTCAAGGACCGCCTTGACGTCGTGGTTGAAGGCCAATGAGCCGCAGACCATGGCGCGGTCATGTTCGGGGTCCATGGGCGGTTGGTCCAGTTCCGCAAACACCTTGCCCGAGGTCAGGTTGTCGGTGATGCGGCCCATACGAGCATAGGGTTCGCGGGTCGTGGTGGGATAGTAGTGCAGTTTGCCCGCAACCATGTCGCCGATCAGCGGGTCGTCCTTGAGGCTTGCGACCAATTGGCGGCCATATTCCAGTTCGGCCACTTCGCGGCAGGTGTGCATCATGATGACCTGGCCATATTTCTCGTAGGTTTCGGGTTCGCGCAAAAGGCTTGCGAAGGGGGCAAAACCGGTGCCGGTGGCCAGAAACCAGATGCGGTTGCCGGGCAGAAGGGCGTCATGGACCAGGGTGCCCACGGGTTTTGGGCGCAGGATGATCTCGTCCCCGACCTTGATGTGCTGCAGGCGTGAGGTCAGAGGGCCGTCGGGGACCTTGATCGAGTAGAACTCCAACTCCTCGTCCCAGGCGGGGGAGGCGATGGAATAGGCGCGCAGAAGCGGCTTTCCGGTTTCGCCCAGAAGGCCGATCATCACAAACTCGCCCGAGCGGAAGCGCAGGGATTTGGGGCGCGTCACGCGGAAGGAGAACAGACGATCTGTCCAATGGGTGACTTGCGTCACGATCTGGGCGTCGGGCAGGTGGGGTTGGGCGGCGTCGGTCATGGGGTCTTCTATGTTTGGGAGGAGAGTCGGGGCAAGCCCTGACCTACGCTTTCAGCCGCGACAGATAGTCATGGGCCTGCCAGTTGGCGCGGAAGATCCATTGCGCCTGGGGCTGGCGGTGGGCCAGTTCGTCGGGGATCTCGACCTCGTCAAAGCCCACACGGCGGGCCATGGGATATTGGTCGGCGATGACCGGGCCCAGGGCGCGCAATGTGCCTTTGTAGCCAAGGACGCGCAGGCGGCGGGCGATGGTGAAGGCGCGGCCGTCGCTGAACGCCGGGAAGGCGACGCGGATCAGGTTGAGGTCGGCCAGATAGGGGATCAGCGCCTCGGGTGCGTCGGTCTGAGCGAGGTCGACGGCGCCCTTGTGCTGGGCGATATCGGCCAGGGTGACGGACTGGGTTTCGGCGGCGGGGCGGAAGCCGGTGTCGGTGACGATGACGCTCATGCGGCGCTTTCCTTGATTGGGACGGCCTTGCCACCTATGAAATGGATGCCGCATTCGGTTTTTTCGGTGTTGCGCCAACGGCCTGCGCGGGGATCTTCACCCGGTTTCACCGGGGTGGTGCAGGGCGCGCAGCCGATCGACGGATAGCCCTTGGCGACCAGAGGATGGCGCGGCAGGCGGTTGTTGATCATGTAGTCCTGAAGGTCATCGGGTCCCCAATGGGCCAGGGGATTGACCTTGATGCGGATATCGCCTTCGGCCTCGAAGAACTCGACCGCCTCGCGTTTGCCGCCCTGATAGCGTTTGCGACCGGTGATCCAGCCGTCAAAGCCCAGAAGCGCGCGTTCCAGAGGTTCGACCTTGCGCAGGTTGCAGCAGGCATCGGTCGAGAACTGATGCAGCGTGCCATCGGGATCCTCGAAGGCCACGCGGGGCTGGGCGGCGCGCAGGGTGCGGATGTCGCACAGGTGCAGCTTTTCGGCGACCGCGCGCTGGTAGTCGAGCGTTTCGGCAAAAAGCATCCGTGTATCGACGAAAAGGACCGCTGTTTCAGGGGCGATGACCGAGACGAGGTGCAAGAGCACGACTGACTCGGCCCCGAAAGAGGACACAAGCGCCACCTTGCCCAGATCGGCATCCTTCAGCGCATGTTCCAGCACTGCCGTCGCCGAGTGGTGGCGATAACGGGCGTTGAGCAGCGCCACCCGGTCGGCGACGGGTTGGTCAAGCGGCATCACGCCCGCCCTCGGTGCCGTAAAGCGCCAGTTTGAACGGGGCAAAGCCGACACGGCGGTAGGTTTCCAGAAAGGTTTCCTCGGCATGAAGGCGCACCGCAAGATAGGCACGCAGGATGCGTTCGATGGCGGGCACGATCTCGGTATAGGAAAAGCCGGGGCCGGTCTTGTCACCGATGGCCGCGGTTTCGGTGGCGTCACCGCCCAGGGTGATCTGGTAGTTTTCCACCCCCGCCCGGTCGAGCCCCAGAATGCCGATATGGCCGACATGGTGGTGGCCGCAGGCGTTGATGCAGCCCGAAATCTTGATCTTGAGCGGGCCGATGTCGTGTTCCAGCTTCAACGCCTGGAAATGCAGGGCCAGTTCCTGCGCCACGGGGATCGAGCGGGCGGTGGCCAAGGCGCAATAATCCATGCCGGGACAGGCGATGATGTCGCTGAGAAGGCCGACATTGGCGGTGGCGAGGCCCGCTTTCAGCAAGCTGGCATGGACGGCAGGCAGGTCGGATTTGTGGACATGGGCCAGGATGACGTTTTGTTCATGGCTGATGCGCAGGTCGTTGTGGCCGTATCTTTCGGCCAGATCGGCCAGGGTGCGCATCTGGTCCGAGGTAGCGTCACCGGGCGTGGCACCATGGGCTTTGATCGAGACGGTGACGATGGCGTATTGGTTGTTGCGGTGGGGGGTCAGGTTGGTGTCGGCCCAGGCGCGGAAGGTCGGGTCGGCCTTGTAGAAGGCGTCATGGGCATCGGTCGGGGCGTTGCGGAAAGGGGGAGGGGCAAAGGCAGCGCGGATGTCATCCAGAAGGGCCTGATCATGGCCGCCGAACAGGGGGCGGATTTCGGCAAAGCGGTCCTCGATCATCCGGGTTATTTCTTCGCGTCCGGTTTCATGCACGGTGATCTTGATGCGAGCCTTGTATTTGTTGTCGCGCCGACCCAGCACGTTGTAGACGCTGAGCACGGCTTCGACATAGGGCAAAAGGTCGGCCACGGGCAGGAAATCCCGCACCTTGTGGCCGACGAAGGGCGTGCGGCCCAGGCCGCCGCCGACCAGAACCTCGAAGCCCGGCTCACCGTTCCGGCGGGTCATGCGCAGGCCGATGTCATGGGCGGCGGTGACGGCGCGGTCATTTGGGCTGCCGGTGATGGCGATCTTGAACTTGCGCGGCAGGAACTGAAATTCGGGGTGGTCGGTGGACCATTGGCGCAAAAGTTCGGCATAGGGGCGGGGGTCTTCGATTTCATCCGCCGCCGCACCGGCGAAATGGTCGGCGGTGACATTGCGCACGCAATTGCCCGAGGTCTGGATGGCGTGCATCTCGACATCGGCCAAGGCGCCCAGAATGGCCGGCACGTCGGGCAGTTGGGGCCAGTTGAACTGGATGTTCTGCCGCGTGGTGAAATGGCCATAGCCCTTGTCCCAGGTGTCGGCGATATGGGCCAGCTGGCGCATCTGATGCGGGTTCAGCGTGCCGTAGGGGATGGCCACGCGCAGCATATAGGCATGCAGTTGCAGATAAAGCCCGTTCATCAGACGCAGGGGGCGAAACTCGTCTTCCGTCAGCGAGCCATTCAGGCGGCGGTTCACCTGGTCGGTGAACTGGGCGACGCGGGTGCGCACGAAAGCATCGTCGAAGTCGGAATAGGAATACATGAGCGGCTCTTTGGTCAGCGACGGGGAAAGGCGGGGGGTAGCCCCAGTTTACGAGGCGAGGTCGATCTGCTTGCCATGGGCATAGTTCGAGGGGCCACGGGTGCGGAATGCTTCGCGGAAATGGGTGGGTTCGGGGCCGTTGGGGCCAGCCTTGGCATCGGCCAGATAGGCGCCGACCACAAGCAGTTTCTGGGCCGAGGCGTGCAGCAGACGCATCTGGCCATGGGCCTCGTCCTCGATCAGTTCGGCCTCGTGGTGATGGGGCGACCAGCGGTCGTCGGCGGTCAGATAGACCACGTCGCCTTCGCGCAGGCGGTTGGCGGTGACGACTTTGGGGGTAAAACGGCTCATGCGCGGGCTTCCTTCAATTGGGTCAGCGTGGCGGTGGTCTCGCGGGGGACGAGGCCAAGCAGGATGATGGCCGGGCCTTGCAGGCAGGCTGCGGCATCGGGCAGGGTGTCCAAACTGGCCGTCAACACGCGCTGATCGGGACGCGAGACGTTTTCGACCAGTGTGATCTGCAGATTCCCCGGCGCGCCATGCATCAACAGGCGGCCTTGCAAAAAGCGGGCCGAGGATTTGCCCATATAGACCGCCGTGACCTCGTCCGGGCGGGCGATGGCGCGCCAATCCTGTTCGGCAAAGCCGTCCATGTCGTGACCGGTGATCAGCCGCAGCGCGCGATTGCGCCCACGCCGCGTCAGGGACTGGCCGATATTGGCTGCGGCAACCGAGGCCGCCGTCAGGCCGGGCAGGATGGTGAAGGGCACACCGGCGCGGTCAAGCGCATCCATTTCTTCGTCCAGACGGCCGAAAATGCCCGGATCGCCGCCCTTCAGCCGCACGACATGGGCGCCGTTCAACGCCTCGGCCACGAGGGTTTCGTTGATCAGGCTCTGGGGGGCCGAGGGGCCGAAGCCCTGCTTGCCCATGTCGATGCGGCGTGTGGCCTTGGGGATCAGGGCCAGAACCTCGTCACCGACCAGACGGTCGTGCACGACCACATCGGCGCGTTGCAACGCCCGAAAGGCGCCAAGCGTCAGGTGATCCGCCGCGCCCGGTCCGGCGCCGGCAAAGGTGACAAAGGGGTCAGGTCGGGTTTTCATAGGCGCAATATAGAATATTTTCCCGGTTATGCGCCAGTCCCCCTTGCCAAAAAGGATGTTTGTTCCGATTGTGGGCGGGTTCGGAACGGAATTCTGCGAAACGGGGGATCAGGCGAATGGCGGCCCAAGTGGATGAGTTGGATCGGAAAATCCTGCATGAGCTGCAAGAGGATGCCGAACAGTCGCTGGACGAAATAGCCCGCAAGATCGGCAGTTCCAAGACCCCGGTGTGGAACCGGATCCGACGGATGCGCGAACAGGGCGTGATCAAACGCCAGACCGCCATTCTGGACCCCGAAGAGCTGGGGCTTGAGGCATGCTTCTTTGTGCTGATCCGCACCAGCGAGCATGAATTGGGCTGGGAAAAGCGGTTTCTGGAGGTCATCAAACGCCGGCCCGAAGTGCTGGAGGCGCACCGCTTGGCGGGGGATGTGGATTATATCCTGAAGGTCTGGGTCAAGAACGCCCGCGCCTATGACGCCTTTTATCAGGCGATGATTTCGGAGGTGAAGATCTACAACGTGACGGCTTTGCTCAGCATGGAAGAGATCAAGATGACGACGGCGCTGCCCCTGTAGGATGGGCAGATTGCCCATCCTACAAGTCGGCAGTGACCATCAACCGTTTCAGCCCGTGGAAATGAAAGACATCTGCATATTCCGCCGGCTCCGTCAGGTGCAGGTCCGGTCGGCGCTGAAACAGGATCGGCAGGGCCACTTGCAGCTCAAGCCGGGCAAGCGGGGCGCCGACGCAGAAATGCAGGCCGGCGCCGAAGGTGGCGTTGGGTTTTGGCGGGCGGCGCGGGTCGAACTTGTCGGGCGCGTCCCAGACGCCTGGGTCGCGGTTGGCGGCGGCCAAGAGCAGGGCCACTTGATCGCCACGGTGGAATGTGTGGCCCATGACCTCGACATCGTCATAAGCCCAGCGGGTGAACATGTGCAACGCCGGGTCAAAGCGCAGAATCTCTTCGACGGCCAGTTCCGGGTCGGACAGGGCGGCTTGGGTGCCGGTTTCCAGCAGCGTCTTGACCCCGTTGCCGATGGTGTGAACCGTCGCCTCGTGGCCAGCGTTCAGCAAGAGAATGCAGGTGGTGATCAATTCGTCCGTGGTCAGCCGGTCGCCCTCGGCTTCGGCGGCGATGAGATGGGTGATCAGGTCATCGGCGGGCCGGGCGCGGCGTTCTTCGACATAGGACCGCATGAAACCCACGAAAGCCCCGGTTGCGGCGACTGCGCGGTCCTGGCGCGCGCGGTCCAGAACTGGATCACCGCGACTGGCCATATACATGCCGACCATGGCGTTGGACCAGCGCAGAAGGTCGTCTGACATCGCCTCGGGCACGCCCAGCAGGCGGGCGATGATGATCACGGGCAGTTTGGTGGCGAAGGCTTGCAGCAGGTCGAACGCGCCTTCGGGGAAGGCGTCGATCAGTTGATGCGACAGGGTGGCAATCTCGGGTTGCAGGGCGGCGATGCGGCGCGAGGTGAAGGCGCGCAGCACCAGGCCACGCAGGCGGGTATGGCGCGGCGGCTCCAGTTCCAGCATGGAATGGGCCTCGACCGCGTAGAAGGGTTTCAGATGGTCAGGGATGGTCACGGGCACGGGGCTTTCGCGCCCAAAGCGGCGGTCACGGAAGATGGCGTTCACGGCGGCGGCGTTGCCGGTGCAGGCCATGTTGTAGTCGGCCCAGTGAAAGAACGCGCCATGGGCACGGGCCGCCTCGTAGAACGGATAGGGGTTTTGCACAAAGGCGGGATCGGTGGGGGATTGGTTCAGGGTTTTCATCGAGTGCGTCCAAAGGGCAGGGGGATCAGGCCCTGGGCGATCAGCACGCCCAGGCCCACAACGGCGGCGGCTGCGGCCTGCGACCAGGACCAAGTGCCGCCAAAGGCGTAAAGGATCAGCATGACATAGAAGGGCGCTGCATTGATATGGATCGACGACAGGCCGATGCCCAGCCGGTCCACCGCCATGATGAACATGAGCTGCGCTATGCCAAGGCTGCCCACGCCGAACATGAAAAGTGCTCCGGCCTCCTTGATCCCCCAGGTCGCGAAGCTTGGGGTTGGCGTCGCGCCGAACCAGCCCTTGATCAGGGAAATGCTGAGGGCACCCAGCACGGCCCCGGTCAGGGAAATGGTGGTGCGGCCAAGGGCGGTCTGGTTCGGGAAAGCGGTCACGGTAAAGCGCGACCCGATCGAGAAGGTCACGACCGATGCAAGGCACAAAAGCGCGCCCAGTCCAAAGGCAAGCCCGCCCCCCGCGACGTCCAGTGCCATGACACCGCCGATCAGCGACAGGATCAGCCCAAGGATCAGGCCCATGGTCAGCTTTCGGCCGTCAAACAGGACCTCAAGCGTGATGCCGACAACCGGCAGCATGGCCGATATCACGGCCACCGTCACCGCGCCGCTGCGCGCCTGCCCCTCGATCAAAAACCAGGCGCCAAGGCCGATGCAGGCCCCGTTCAAAAGCCCCTTTGGCCAATTGACCACGGCCAGCGCCCGCCAGCCTTCCAAAGCAATCCAGATCGGCAAAAGGGCTGCCGCCGCCGATGCGGTGCGCAAAGTGTTCAACTGATCGGCGGGCAGAAGGGGGATCAGATGATCCGCCGATGGCAAGCCTGCCGCCCAGATCACCATCGAGGCCATGCAGATCAGATTTGCGGCCAGCAGCGTGGTGACCCTGGTCCCGGCCACGCTGATCATGATGCGCCGGGCCTCAACCGCGGGGCCGCTTTGGCGCTGTGGCCGGCGGTTCTTGGCATGGTCATGCCGCCGAAAGGGCCGCGACGATCGCCCCGAAATCGGCAGCTTTCAGGCTGGCCCCACCGACCAGCGCCCCGTCGACATGGGGCACGGCAAAGATCTCGGCGGCGTTCGAGGGTTTTACGGACCCGCCGTACAGCAGACGCACGCCTGCGGCCTCGGCCCCGATCAGGGCGGTCAGGCGGGCGCGCAGATACGCGTGAACTTCGGCGATTTGGGGAATTGTGGGCGTGCGCCCGGTGCCAATGGCCCAGACCGGCTCGTAGGCTACAACCAGCGTGGCGGCGGTGGAACCTTCGGGGATGGACTGGTCAAGTTGTCCGCCGATCACGTCGAGGGTCTGACCGGCATCGCGTTGGCCTTCGGTCTCGCCGATGCAGACCACGGC
>JAYSWK010000458.1:0-8923 GCA_043718085.1 Rhodobacterales bacterium | reverse complement strand
GAGCGGTTCAGGTTTTGACGGAAACAAGAACATCGGAAAACGCGTTCGAGTGAAACGAGAGGCAGCGATTTCCGATTCCATCGAAACCTGAACCGCTTTAGATATCCGACCGAAAGATATCTGCCAGAAAGGCCAGCCCATGCCCGCTTCGCTCACCCTTCGCGGCGCCCGCATCATCGACCCGTCCCAGGGCCTCGACAAGATCACCGACATCGCATTTGCAAACGGCCGCGTCCAGACCATCGGCGACAACCTTCCCGGTCCCGCCCGCGATGTGACGGGCTGCATCGTCACCCCCGGCCTGATCGACCTGCACACCCATGTCTATTGGGGCGGCACCTCGCTTGGCATCGACGCCGATGCCTATGGCGCGCAAAGCGCCGTCACCACCTGCGTCGATACCGGCTCCGCTGGCCCCGGCAATTACCCGGGCTTCCTGAAACACGTCATCGCCCCCGCGCAAACCCGCATTCTCGCCTATCTCAACATCTCCTTCGCCGGGATCTACGGCTTTTCCAGCACCATCTCGGTGGGCGAGGCGCAGGACATGCGCCTCATGGCCGTGCGCGAGGCCGCCCAGACCGCCCGCGACAACCCCGACACGATCATCGGCATCAAGGTCCGCGTCGGCAAACACGCCTCGGGCACCTCCGGCACGGCCCCGCTTGATCTGGCGCTTGACGCCGCCGACCGCGCGGGCCTGCCCCTCATGTGCCATATCGACGAAGCGCCCCCGACCTACAGCGAAGCCCTCGACCGCCTACGTCCCGGCGACGTGCTGACCCATGCCTTCCGCCCCTTCCCCAATGCCCCCGTCCAGGCTGACGGAACCATCCGCGACGCCGTCCACCGCGCCCGCCAAAGGGGCGTGATCTTCGACATCGGTCACGGCATGGGCTCGTTCTCCTTCGCCACCTCCCGCGCGATGCTGGCCCAAGGCTTCCTGCCGGATACGATTTCGTCCGATGTCCACGCCCTGTGCCTGCACGGTCCGGCCTGGGACCTCTTGCGCACCATGACCAAGTTCCTGGCCCTGGGCATGACCCTGCCCCAGATCATCGCCGCCACGACCCAGAACCCGGCCCGTGCGCTGCGCCGCCCCGACCTTGGCACCCTCAAACCCGGCAGCATCGGTGACGCCTCTCTCATCGCCTTGGCTCCCCAGGCCACAACGCTTGAAGATGTGCTGGGCCAGACACTGACCCACCCTGCCCGCCTGATCCCCAAAGGCCGCGTCATGACGGGCATCTGGCATGACTGACCTTTTCAACCTGTTTCAAATACTCACCCCTCCCCGCCGCCGGTTGGCCGCAGGCCAGAGGCAAGACACAGACAACGCGCCGCAGGCGCTCCTTGTGATGGACGTGCCAACATGACCGACTTGTCCATCTGGGCCTATCCATGGGACCTGCACGACATCACCCCGCAGATGGCCTCCGACCGGATGCGCGCCGCCGGGGCCAACATGGTCTCGCTCGCCACCTCCTACCACGCCGGCCGCTTCCTTCAGCCCGGCAATCCACGGCGAAAGGTCTATTTCCCGCAAGACGGCACGATCTATTACCGCCCCGATCCAAGGCACTGGCAGGGGGCCGAGATACAGCCCCTTGTCGCCGAAATCGTGGCAACCGAGGGCGACATGCTGGCCGAAATGCTGCGCCGCCGCGACAGGGACGGGCTCAAGGTCTCGGCCTGGACGGTCTGCCTGCATAACACAAGGCTGGGCATGCTGCATCCTGCCCATGTCACCCGCACCGCCCATGGCGATGCCAATTTCTACGCGCTCTGCCCCTCCAGCCCCGCCGCGCTCGCCTATGTCACCCGCATGGTGGCCGAGATCGCCCAGACCTACGCCCCCGACCGGATCGAGATTGAGTCGCCCGATTTCATGGGGTTCTCGCACGGGTTCCACCACGAAAAGGATGGCCTTCCCGTGCTGGCCGAGGATGATTTCCTCCTCGGCCTCTGCTTTTGTCCCCACTGCCTGACCGCCGCGACCGCCGCCGGCATCGCCGCCAAGGCCGCCCGCCGCCAGACCGCCGCCCTCCTGGACGCCGCCTTCGCCCGCGAACTGCCGCAGGCGCAATTCCCCGACTTCCCGGCAACACGCGCCGATGCCTTCGCCGCCCTGCCCGACCTGCACGCCTATATCCAGTGGCGCAGCGCCCCCGTCACCACCCTGATGGCCGAGGTCCGCGCCGCCGTGCCGCATGACACCCAACTGCTGCTGATCGATGCCGCAGGCACCTGGGCCAGCGGCATCGACCTGCCCGCCCTGATCCCGCATGTCGACGGCATCCTGCACTGCGCCTACCACACGCCCCAGACCCGCATCGCGCCCCTGTTCACCGAAACCCGCACGCTCCTCGGCCCCGACAAGGCCCTGATCGCGGGCTTTCAGCTGTTTCACCCCGCCACGCGCGACCGCGCCGATCTGGCCCAGCGTGTCGCCGCCGCGCGGCCCCATGCCGATGGGGCCAGCTTTTACAACCTCGGTCTGGTGCCCCCGGCCCGGCTCGACTGGATCCGCAGCGCAGTTGCCGCCAACTTTCCCCCGGTCACGCAAGCTTGATTGCACAACAAGGCCGCCCTGCCGCTAATCTGACGCCGCAACTGCCCAGGAGATCGCCATGCCCCATTCGCTCATGACCCTTGCCGCCGCCCTCTTCGGCCTGATCTCGATCCTCGCCGCCCCGGTCTTGGCCGCAGGCACGTCCGACGGCAGCAGCACGACCTCGACCACCGCCGACACCTATGCCGAGGCCAAGGCCCTGGTCGACAGCGGTGATTTCGTGGCGGCGCTGCCCATTCTGATCAGCGTCACCAAGGCCGATGCCCAGAACGCCGATGCCTGGAACCTTCTGGGCCTGACCCAACGCAAACTGGGCAACATGGAGGACAGCGCCTCGGCCTATCTGACCGTCCTGACCATCAACCCCGACCATCTGGGCGCGCTGGAATATCAGGGCGAGCTTTTCCTTGACACCGGCAAGCCCGATCTGGCCCGCGCCAATCTGGATAGGCTCAAGGGCCTGTGCGGCAGTTGCGAACAGGCCAAGGATCTGGAAAAGGCCATTCAGGCTGCGGGCGCCTGACCCGCGTTTCGCCCATCTTCCGGTCCGGGACAGCGTTCGAAAAGGTTGGATACTTCGCCACCACTGCCTCAGACTTTGGTCTGAAGCCGAAATCGGCGCAGGGGTCTACTGTTGCCGACATTTAAGCGGGATGAGTTTGCATGGAATCGAAAAACGCGGCCTCTCGCAAGTGCTCGAACGCGAGTTTCGATGAGCTTGTTTCCATGTAAACTGATCCCGCTCTAGGAAGGAGCTTGCCATGAACCGAATTGCGCAGATTTCTGCATTCATTCTATCCGCCCTTCTGGCCCTGCCAGCCGCCGCAATTGACGAAGGCGGTGGCGGTGGCGAGGTCACCCGTCACGCCCCCTCTGCGCCGCCCAAAACCTTGTTCACGCCGCTTGAACAAGCCCGTGGCGCCGTGCGTGAGGAACGCTTTGAGGTTGCCATGCACCGCCTGCAACGGATCGTCCGGAACGAACCCATGAACGCCGATGCCTGGAACCTTCTGGGCTTCAGCTACCGGATGCTGGGGGATCTTGACCGCTCCGGCGCGGCCTATCTGCAGGTTCTGGCCATTGACCCCAACCACACCGGGGCGCTGGAATATCAGGGCGAATTGTTTCTGACCCAGGGCAATATCGCCGGGGCCAAGGCCAATCTGGCGCGGCTGCACGACCTGTGCGGCGCTTGCGAAGCGGCCGAGGATCTGGAGCAGGCGCTGGACGCCGTCGGCGCCTGAGCCGCCGCCCCCGAATGCCAAAGGCCCCACCTTGCGGCGGGGCCCGTTGAAATTTCGGCGGTCAAACTCAGCCCTTCTTCAGCACCCGGTTGCCCAGCACTTCCGCGATCTGCACCGCATTCAGCGCGGCGCCCTTGCGCAGATTGTCCGACACGACCCACATCGACAGCCCGTTTTCCACTGTGATGTCCTGCCGGATGCGGCTGACATAGGTCGCATAATCGCCCACGCATTCGACGGGCGTGATGTAACCGCCCGGCTCGCGCTTGTCGACGACCAGGATCCCCGGCGCCTCGCGCAGGATCTCGGTCGCTTCCTGCCAATCCAGCGGGTCGTGAAATTCGATGTTGATTGCTTCCGAATGGCCGACAAAGACCGGCACGCGGACGCAGGTCGCGGTGATCTTGATCTTGGGGTCCAGGATCTTCTTGGTCTCGGCCACCATCTTCCATTCTTCCTTGGTGTAGCCATCATCCAGAAAGACATCGATATGCGGGATCACGTTGAAGGCGATCTGCTTGGGGAACTTCTTCGGCGCCACATCCTGACCCACGACGAAAATGCCCTTGGTCTGGTCCCACAACTCGTCGATGCCTTCCTTGCCGGCCCCCGAAACGGATTGATAGGTGCTGACCACCACCCGCTTGATCCGCGCGCGGTCATGCAAGGGCTTCAGCGCCACGACCATCTGCGCAGTCGAACAATTCGGGTTGGCGATGATGTTCTTGGCCTTGTAACCCATGATCGCGTCCGCATTCACCTCCGGCACGATCAGCGGCACCTGCGGGTCATAGCGGTACAGGCTGGAGTTATCGATCACGATGCACCCCGCCGCAGCGGCCCTGGGGGCATACAACTTCGTGGCCTCCGACCCCACGGCGAACAGGGCGATGTCCCAGCCGGTGAAATCGAAAGTGTCCAGATCCTTGGTCTTTACGGTCTTGTCGCCAAAGCTGATTTCAGTGCCCAAAGATTTGCGCGACGCAAGTGCCGCAATCTCATCCACCGGAAACTCGCGCTCGGCGAGGATGTTCAGCATTTCGCGGCCCACGTTACCCGTGGCACCCGCGACGACGACTTTATAGCCCATCGGGGTCTCCTTTATGCGTCCCTGACCGTCAAGGACGGGGCGCTGTTAGCGCAAAGGGGTGGGGGTGGAAAGGGTTGATGCTGCATTTGCAGCGAACTTCCGGGCTTGCAGCAGCTTTTCCGTGAAAGCGGACAAATCCGCCGTGCCCGGTGGGAATTTGAAGCGCGGATAATAGGTCTGATCCAGCCAGTTCATGAATTTCGCCCGCTGCACCCGGTCAAAGTGCAAAGAATCGGCCCGGGCGAACAGAAAGTTCAACTGGGTCTGATCGCCCGCCACCTCGACCAGCCCCTGACGGGCGAAAAAGGCGCGGCCCAGCACGACGACCGGCTTGTCATGGAAGAACGCCTGCAACCCCATGGACGAATTCAGCGTCACCACCCCCTGGCTGCCCTGCACCTGGGCAAAGCTGTCGCCGGCATTGTCCAGCACCACCCGCCCCGTGGCGACCAGGGGTGCCAGCGCCTGCGCCAATGACTGGCGGGCCGAGGGATGTTCCTTCAGCCGCAGATGCCAGCCTTCGGGCAGATGCGCCGCTGCCTGCGCCAAGGCCGCCAGAAACCCCGCCATGCCACCCGTCCAGCCGGCAAAAAGCGTCACCTGACTGTCCGAGGGCACCTGCAACGGACAGAACAGATAGCGCCCCCCCGGCACCCCGCTTTCCTGTCCGACATCGCCCCGCCGCGAGGGCCGCGCCACCAACCCCTGACCCATGTCCCGCCATTCCTCGCCCGCATCGCAGGCCGAGACATCAGTTCCCACGGCTGCACTTTCGGCATTCACCCCTTGCGGGTCCAGCGTGATACGGTCGGGAAAGGGGGCCAACTCGCAGGCCAGGGTTCCATGCCCGCCATCGCGGGCCGCCATCAGAAAGGCCCGCCGCGATCCGCCCGTGCCATTCCAGGCCACGGCCACTGCATCCGGATACCGGGCAAAAAGCCGGCGCGCACCATTGTACTGCAACCGGATCAGCCCGGCCTTCATTCGTCGCACCAGGCCCTGGGGCTGATGCTTGGCGCGGCGCAAGCACTGGCCGACGCGCGCCTCGGTTTCCGGGAAATCCCGCCAGGACCACGGAATGGTCCACAGCCGCCGCCCCCCGCCATCGGCTTGGGCCAGCGCGTTGAACACGGCCTCTTTCCTTGCGTCATATTCGGCGGGGTACAGGATCATTCGGGGCCCTAAAAGTCGAACAGACGGGGAAACAGGATGTCATGGGTCCCGGAGCCGAACCGCAGCGACAAGGCGCCCTTCGGCGTTTCGGACCCGATGATGCCGTCCGTTACCATTTCGTTGATCAGGCGCAGGGCGGTGCTTTCCGAAGCGCCGATGATGTTGGACACCGCGCCCCTTGGAATCTCACCCAGAGTCAGCATGGCCTTGAGGACCGGCCTTGCATCGGCCCGCAGTTCCCGCAATGCGGCATAGCGATCCAAACGGACCTGCAACGCGTCCAGATCGTAAAGCGTTTGCATGAACTGCACCTGATCCAGACAGACCCTCAGGAACCATGAGGCAAAACTGACCAGGGCAGCCAGGGAAAGGTTGCCGCGCCCGTCCCGATCGCCTTGTCGCAAACGGTCGGCAACCGCCATCTTGGCTTTGTATTCCTCCCGCCCTGGAACGCCGTCGGCCAGACCCCGCGCCAACCCCCGCGAGACCGACCACAGACCTCCGGCCCCAATTCCGGCCTGGTGCGCCATCGCGTGCGACAAGAGCCGCGACACCCGCCCGTTGCCGTCCTGAAACGGATGCACCCAGGCAAGGCGATGATGCGCCGTCGCCATGCCCAGAATCCGGTCCATCCTCCCGGTCATCCGGTCCAGCCGGAAACGCTCGTGGAAATGCGCCATGAAGGCCGGGACCGTCGTGAAGGGCGGCGGAACGTGCTCTCCCACCTTGACGTCGTGGACCCGCCATTCCCCGGGGACGATATGGACGTCATCCTTGACCCTCAGGTCGTCAGGCGCAACGCCGTGATAGAATTCGCGGTGCAGATACCGGAGGAAGTCCTGCTCGGTTGGGTCCGGCAGCTCCTTGTTCCGAGCCCGCGCGTCGATTGCGCTTTGCAGTCGGATATGGGCTGCATTCTCTTGTTGCAGGGCCCGTTTTTCGGGGTCCTGATCGAAGTTCCCCGCCAGGGCTCGCTCGATTTCTTGCGGTTTGGTGTCGTTGCCCTCGATCGAGTTTGAGTAGTACGAGTTCATCAGCCGGACCATGTCTGCCATGTCGGCCAGAGTCCGTGGCGCCAGTCGTCCCGCCAGTTGTGCGGTCTGCACGGCCAGGTCGGTCGCCAGGTTGGCCAGATCGGCCGACATCTCCTCGATCCGCGCCGGTTCCATGCGCGAAGGGGCCACCTTATGGGGCATTTGACGGATCCTGTCTGGCCGATTTCCCATTTGCTTATCATGGCTTGCACCGAATTGCACCCAACTTTGACGGATCATTGTGGTGGATCATTGTGGTGGATTCTTGTGATGGGTGTTTGTGGTGTTTGCCTCGCAGGCTCAATCCATCGGTGCCGCGCCGCCCGCAGCACTTTGGTCGGCGATGAACCGGGCCAAACGCGCGTCGGCCTCGGCCCCGTGGGGCGGTGGGGCGAAATCTGCCAGCACCTTTTGCCAGATCGCCGTGGCGCGCTGGTCAGACCGCAGGGCACCACCCTCGCTCCATTGGCCGTGATTGGACAGATCGGCCACCAAAGGCGCGTAAAACGCCCCGTCATAGCGTTCCTTCGTATGGGCTGCGGCAAAGAAATGGCCACCCGGCGCTACTTCGGCCAAAGCGTCCAGCGCCATGTCCTCGGGCGTGGCGCCGAGGCGAACGCATATCTCGGCCAGCGATTGCAAAGCATCGACATCATTGATGAATTTCTCGTAGCCAAAGCTTGGAGCGGGATGGGTTTTCATGGAAACAAACCCCATCGGGAAACGCGTTCGAGCGCATGCGAGAGGCAGCGTTTTTCGATTCCATGCAAACCCATCCCGCTTTAGCCCCCCCCTCCAGCCACCCGGCAGCATGAATGACCAGCGTGGCCTGCCCCAGCATCGCCCCCCAAAGCGTATGGGTGGTTTCCTGCGCCGCCTGCATGTCATTCGCATTCGACGCCGCCCCGTTGCCCGACCGCCATGGCATGCCGATATGCTGCGCCAACTGGCCCGAACCGATCTGCATTTTCAGATGCTCGGGCGTGCCAAAAGCCGGTGCGCCAGACTTCATGTCGACGTTGGACGAGAAACCACCATAACTGACCGGCGCACCGGCCCGGGCCAATTGCGCCAGGGTGATCCCGGCCATCGCCTCGGCATGTTGCAAGATCAGCGCGCCCGCCACAGTGACCGGGGCCATGGCACCCGCCAGGCAAAACGGCGTGATGATCGAGGCCTGACCCGCACGGACAAAGTCGATGATGCCCTGCGCCACCGGGTTGTCCAACTGACGCGGCGAATTGGTGTTGATCACAGGATACCCGCGGCAAAGGTGACAAACACCGCCCGCGATGGAAAATGCAGCGGCACCCGCGTGACGGGCGCGCCGATCACTTGCCCGGATGCCAATGTCAGGGATCAGGGTCGCACAGCCAGCATTCGCAACCGCGATGATCCGTTTGGAATTGGTCGCTTCGGGGCCTAGGGGATGCCGAAACCGAACGCCTCGCGGCGTCGATGGTCCAGGTTTCGACCTGAAAAAAATGTAGAGGCTTTGTAGAGGCTCTGGAGCCTGTTTTGCGCCGGATCAGAAGTAGCTGCGCACCAGAGCGCCGGAAATCAGGGTCCAGCCATCGGCCACGACGAAGAAGGCCAGCTTGAAGGGCAATGAGACGACCGCAGGCGGCACCATCATCATCCCCATCGACATCAGAATCGCGGCGGTCACCAGATCGATGATCAGGAAGGGCAGATAGATCAGAAAGCCGATCTCGAACGCGCGGGATATTTCGGACAGCATGAAAGACGGGACCAGCAGCGACAGGGGCGCATCTATGGCGGCTGAGGCAGCGCCGGGCCGCAAAGCCTG
>JAYSWK010000457.1:0-8927 GCA_043718085.1 Rhodobacterales bacterium | reverse complement strand
TGGGGTCGAAATAGGATCGACGAACGTCTAAAGGGGCCAGCTTTCGCTCGGTGAGCTACCACCGTTATCGGTGCAAAAGTACAGTTGCCAATGACAACCGTGCTCCGGCAATGGCTCTGGCTGCGTAAGCAGCTTAAGTCGCCGAACTTAAGTCCTTGGGCTTAGCAGCTCAAGGCGGGGTCCGCAGGCACCTGGCAACAGAAGCCTGCACCTTCTTCCTATGACTTTGGTGCTGCAAGAATGCTTCGGGCCTGCCTCAAAACCGCCGGATCAAGTCCAGACACCATGCATGAACCACAGCATCGTCTTGGTTGAAGGCAAAGCTGAAAGCAAACCAGACCGCATACAAATCCAGGCGCTCTCGCATCGCAGCCCCATGCTTTGCCGCAATCAACGCGCCCAGATAGGCCGAATCCTCGGCCCCGCGCGGATTGGCGACCTGCAGGAAATACATAGCCCCTGCAAGGTCCATCACCGTGTCGCCTACCCGCGTCGTGAAACTGAAGTCGATCAGCCCGGTGACCGCCAGGTCCTTATCCATCATCACGTTCGGCGGCCAGATATCGCCGTGGACCACGCATCTGGCCGGGTCCGGCAGGGCCAAAAGCCGCGCCCGCAACCGCGCGACGATGCCGTCCAGCCCCGGCACTTCACGCGCCAGAACCGCATCATCCGCAAAGCCCTGCAACCGCTCCGCCAGATATTCGCCCCAATGGGAACGGCACAAAGGCTGGGCCAACAGCAGATCGCCATAGTCCCCTTCCGTCGTCACACCCGCCATGGCCTCGGCCACGGCAAAATAGGACGCAAGCGCCTGCCTGCGCCGCGCGCCCTCCAACTCCGGCAAAACCTCGGACAAGGCACGTCCGGCAATCCGGTCCTCGATTGTGAACAGCATGCCGTCGATGTGGCCGATCTCACGCACACGGGGCACCGCAAACGGCAACGGCGGCAGGCCCGCACAGAAAGCGGCACCCGCCCTGACCCGCGCCTCGGCCCCCGGTTCCGGATGGGGGATCTTCAGGACAAGGTCCGGCGGCAGGCCATAGATCCGGCTTTCCCAGCCCGACCCGATCCGGTCGGCCTCGGTCAGGCCAAAATGGTGCAGGACAGCGTCCATGGCTCAACTCCGCCTTTGACCAACCATTGGCACAAGGACATCGCAAGTCAATCCGGACCAATTCCTCCGCCCCGCCAGACAAGCCCGCACCTGCCAATTTCTCTTGCCCGGACAAACCTGCGGGTTCATGCTCGCGCCATGTTTCGCGCCCTTCTGCTCATGTCCAGCTTGTTGCTTGCCGCTCCCGTCCTGGCCTGCGACACGGCCCTTGTGCTGGCGGTCGACGTCTCGGGCTCGGTCGACAATGACGAGCTTGCCTTGCAGATGGAAGGCCTGGCCCGCGCCTTCGAGGACCCCGAGATCGCAAGGGCCATCGTCCAGGGCCACGACGCCATAGCCCTTGTCCAATGGTCCGGCCGCGACCTGCAAAACCTGACCCTGCCCTGGCTAACCCCGCAGAACGAAGCCGAAGTCCGTGCCCTGGCCGCCGTCATCCGTGCCACAGGCCGTCCTTCCAACTATACCGGCACCGCAATTGGCGAAGCGATCCGCTTCTCGCAAGCCCAGTTTTCCGCCGTGCCCCACTGCCGCCGCCATGTGATCGATGTTTCGGGCGACGGGCCCGAGAATGACCGCAACGCCCTGCCCCAGGCCCATGCCGAAGCCGCGGCAGCCGGCCTCACCATCAACGGCCTCGCGATCGAAGCCGATGACCTTGCCACCGATCTGACTACCTATTATCGCCAGTCGGTCATTACCGCGAACGGTTTTGTGCTGACCGCGCACGGCACCGCCGACTTCCCCCGCGCCATCCTGGCCAAACTGACCCGCGAACTGGTCGATCCCCTGTCCTGACCCGTGCGGAATGGCAATTCTTCTTGTTTTGCCCCCCGCCCCGGTCCATGCTTTGACCCATGCTCCGTGCCCTGATGCTCTTGTCCGGTTTGGTGCTTTCCAGTCCAGCCCTGGCCTGCGAAACCGCGCTCTTGCTGGCGGTGGATGTCTCAGGCTCGATCAGCAGCGGCGAGTATCTGCTGCAGATGCAGGGCCTGGCGGATGCGCTGCAAGACCCCGATGTCATTGCCGCGCTGATCGGCGGTCAGGACCGGGTGGCGCTGGAACATTGGTCCGGCACGCGCAAGCAGCGCATGTCCCTGACCTGGCAGGCCCTGCGCAATGCCGCCGATGTCGCCGCCCTGTCCGATACGATCCGCGGCATCAAACGCCCCCAGGACCATACCGACACCGCCATTGGCGAGGCGCTTTACGTGGCCCTTGCCCAGTTTGCCGATGTGCCCGACTGCACCCGCCATGTCATCGACATCTCGGGCGACGGGGCCGAGAATTCGGGCATGTCCCTGGCCGCCGCCAGATCCGTGGTCGAAGCCGCGCATGTCACCCTCAACGCCATTGCCATCGAACAGGACGAAACCGCCAACAACCTGACCGGCTATTTCCGCCGCTTCGTGATCACGCCCGACGGCTTTGTCGTCACCGCGCACGGCCTGTCCGATTACCCCCGCGCCATCCATGACAAACTGCTGCGCGAACTGACCAAAGCCGTGTCCTGATCCTGGCCCTCTCTGGAACCAGGCCATGCTGTCCTGGTCAAGGCCGGTCCCCGCCCTTCACATCGGCCCAAATACTCCCCGCGAAGCGTCCGCCCCCGCCGCCCGCTCTGCCCCCACGCTGCGCTCCCACCGGTCGCGGGGGCTCGATGCCCCCAAGACCGGCCCCTGTTCCGGTCACACCCTTGACCCGGCCCGCCCAAGCCAATACCAAGACCGCACGGGGTTTCGCGCCCACCCCTTGAGGCTTCGGCCAAAGCGTCGCATCCCCGTCCCCCAAAGGCCCGTCCCTCAAAGGCCCGTCCCTCAAAGGATCGCCGATGCCCCAACCCAATCAGATCACCCAAACCCAATTGATGCGCCTTCTGGGCACGCCCGATTGCCCCGCCCTGATCGACGTCCGCCTGCCCGAGGATCTTACCCGCGATCCCCGCCTGATCCCGTCCAGCTTTATCTTGCCCCATGGCGCCTGCGACCCGGCCCCCGCACGCCTTCAGGGCAAGCGCGTGGTCACGATATGTGCCAAGGGCCGCAAGCTTTCCGAAGGGGTCGCAGCCCTTCTGCGCGATCAGTCCATCCCGGCCGAGGTTCTTGAAGGCGGCTCGGTCGCCTGGGCCGAAGCGGGTTTGCCCATGGTCCCCACGGCCCAGTTGCCCCCCGGCAACCTGTGGGTCACCCGCCACCGCCCCAAGATCGACCGCATCGCCTGCCCATGGCTTATCCGCCGCTTCGTCGATCCCACCGCGCGCTTCCTGTTTGTCGCCCCCGCCGAAGTGCCCGCCGTGGCCGAACGCTTTGGTGCCACACCCTTTGACATTGACGGCTGTTATTGGAGCCACCGTGGCGCGAATTGCTCCTTCGACACGATGCTGACCGAATGGGGCCTGCAGACCGAGGCGCTGAACCGCCTGGCCCTGGTCGTCCGCGCCGCCGATACCGACCGCCACGATCTGTCGCCCCAGGCTGCGGGCCTTCTGGCCATATCGGTCGGCCTGTCGCGCCAATACCGCGATGATCTGGACCAGCTTGCCATGGGTCTGAACCTTTACGACGCCCTTTATCGCTGGGCCCGCGATGGCCATGACGAGGGCCATGACTGGCCCGCAGGACGCACTCCATGACCGGCCAACCCTTGGTTCCCCTGTCCGACCTGACCCGCGCCTTCGCCCGCATCGGGCTTTTGTCCTTTGGCGGGCCTGCCGCGCAAATCTCGCTCATGCACCGCGAATTGGTCGACGACCGCAAATGGGTGTCCGAACAGGACTATCTCTCGGCCCTCTCGTTTTGCATGCTCTTGCCGGGACCCGAGGCGATGCAACTTGCCACCTGGATCGGCTGGCGGCTGCACGGCACGCTGGGCGGGCTGATTGCGGGCCTTCTGTTCGTACTTCCCGGCGCGCTGGTCGTGCTGGTCCTGTCGATGATCTACGCAGCCTTCGGCCAGGTGCCCTTGATCGCGGCCCTGTTCACCGGGGTCCAGGCCGCCGTCGTCGCCGTGGTGCTGGAGGCGCTGTTGCGCGTCTCGCGCCGCGCCCTGAAGGCCCGGCAATATTGGGTCATCGCCGGTCTGGCCTTTCTCGCGCTCTTTGTCTTTGGCCTGCCCTTCCCCCTGGTCATCCTCGCCGCCGGAACCTACGGCTTTCTGACCACCCAAACCGCCGCCACGGCCCTGGACACGCCCCACCCCTGGCCCGCAACCCTGAAAGCCATGCTGATCTGGGGCGCCGTCTGGCTTTTGCCCCTGGCTGCCATCGTGACCCTGCATCCCGGCCTATTTGCCGACATGGCGCTTTACTTTTCCAAACTCGCCGTCGTCACCTTCGGCGGCGCCTATGCCGTCCTGGCCTGGATGAGCCAGACCGTCGTGGCCGAACAGCACTGGCTGACCGTGCCGCAAATGATGGACGGGCTTGGCCTGGCCGAGACGACGCCCGGCCCGCTGATCCTGGTCACCGAATTCGTAGCCTATGTCGCGGCCTGGCAGAAACATGGCGTTGCCGGTGGGCTTTTTGGGGCCGCGATCGCACTCTGGATGACCTTTGCGCCCTGCTTTCTGTGGATATTCGCAGGTGCGCCCTGGATCGCCCGCTTGACCTCTGCCCCCCGGCTTTCCGGCGCGCTCAAGGCGATCACGGCGGCGGTCGTGGGCGTCATCGCCAACCTGTCGATCTGGTTCGCGGCCCATGTCTTTTTCGCCAGCGTCAGCCGTTACGACGGCGCGGTGATCCACATGATCACGCCCGATGCAAGCTCGCTCAGGCTCTTTCCCGCCGCCCTTGCCGTGGCCTCCGCCTATCTTCTTTTACGGCTGCACCAGTCGCTGCCTCTTGTCCTGACCCTTGCCGCCCTGGCCTCGGCGGCGGTTTCGCTTCTGTGACGCCGCCCCTTCCCTTCGGGGCCAAATTGCCTATGCTCCGAACCATTGAGCCAAGGAGCAGGCATGGCGCGGTCGATTGATTACGGGAACCTCATGCACCGGGCAATGCGAAGCCTGATCCAGACCGTCTTGAAAGATGTGGGGTTGAACGGCCTTCCCGGCGCACATCATTTCTTCATCACCTTCGACACGACGGTCGAGGGCGTTCAGATGGCCGACTGGCTGCGCAACCGCTATCCGGGCGAGATGACCATCGTCATCCAGCACTGGTTCGAAAATCTTGCGGTCACCGATCAGGGCTTCACCATCACGCTGAACTTTGGTGACAATCCCGAACCCATGACCATTCCGTTTGACGCCGTCCGCACCTTCGTCGACCCTTCTGTCGAATTTGGCCTGCGGTTCGAAACCCATGACGAAGACGACGAGGACGACGACGACGATGGCCCCGAGGATGATCCACCGCCTCAGGATGCCCAGATCGTCCGCCTCGACAAATTCCGCAAGCAATAGGGTCCCCATGACCGACACGCTGCTTTTCTTCCGCCAGCTTCTCAGCCGGCCGAAACAGATTTCCGCCATTGCCCCCTCGTCGCGCTTTCTGGCCCGCGCCATGGCCGCCGGGCTGAAACCCGGTGACCGTGTCGTCGAATTCGGCCCCGGCACCGGGGTTCTGACCAAGGCCATTCTCGCCTCAGGCGTGGCACCGCAAGCATTGACCCTGTTCGAATTCAACCCCGAATTCGTGGCCCATCTTGCCCGGGCTTTCCCCGGTGTGACGGTTCTGAACGAAGGGGCCCAGAATGCGGCGCAACACGTGCCGGCCGGGATTGATGCGGTGATTTCCGGTCTGCCGCTTTTGTCCATGCCCCTGGAAATAAGGGAAAGCATCGTCAAGGCCGCCTTCGACATCCTGTCGCCCCACGGCGCCTATTACCAGTTCACCTACGGCCCCCGCCCCCCCGTGTCGGATGCCCAAATCACCCGACTTGGCCTGAAGGTCGAACAGAAGGCCCATATCCTGTTCAACCTGCCCCCGGCCCGCGTCTACAAATTCACCCGCGCCTGACGTTCAGACGCGCTTCCAGAACACGCCCACGCCGTCTATTTCCTGAAAGCCTTTGATATCCTGCGGATAATCCTTGTCCATGAAATCATGGACGGCCTGCTTGCAGCCTTTGACAGCGTAATAGTCATCCACGATCACATACCCACCCGGCGAAACCTTGTGATACAGCGCCCGTAGTCCGTCCATCGTGGATTCGTACAGATCGCCGTCCAGCCGTAACACGGCCAGCCTGTCGATCGGCGCGGTCGGCAATGTATCCTTGAACCAGCCCTTCAGGAACTCCACCTGATTGTCCAGCAGTCCGTAGCGTTGGAAATTGCTTTTCACATCCTCCAGTCCGACCGCCAGAATGGTCTTCTGGTAATGCTTGTCCCCCCGATCTGCCGCATATTTTTCCGCGTTCGGCTTGGGCAGGCCCTCGAAACTGTCTGCCACCCAGACCTTGCGCGTGGTATCTCCAAAGGCTTTCAAAACGCCGCGCGCCATGATGCAGGCCCCACCCCGCCAGACCCCGGTCTCGATGAAATCGCCCGGCACGTTGGACCTGATCGCATCGCTCAGCGCCATGACCAGATTGTCCATCCGTTTGCGGCCGATCATCGAATGGGCGACCATGGGCCAGTCCAGACCGGCCTCGCGCTTGGACGGGTCAAACGCCTTGACCACATACTGCTCGCCTTTCAGCCGTTTCAGCAAGTCGGCCCGCCGGACCTCTTTGATCGCCGGATCGTCATAGATCGTATTGATGATCACATCGCGCAGCAGCGTTAGATAATCGCTGCGAAGGGCCTCTATATTCTGATCCATGGGCATTCCTGAAGGGGCCAGGTACGATTCGGCCCAAGGTCTCGGGTCTTTCTTCGCTTATCAGGTCTGGCCATTTTAGCAAACCGCGTCCAGCCATGCCCGGCCAGATCGGTATACTATCGCATACTATTGAAGTTTGCTTCGCTGGCCGCTATCAAGCGGCATCCCAAGTCCGGAGGCCCCCATGACCCGCACCGAAACCGACAGCTTCGGCCCTCTTGAAGTTCCTTCCGCGAAATATTGGGGCGCCCAGACCCAGCGTTCGATCCAGAACTTTCCCATCGGCTGGGAAAAGCAGCCCGTCGCCATCATCCGTGCCCTGGGCGTGATCAAGAAGGCCTGTGCCTTGGTGAATATCGACCAAGGCGATATCGACGCGACCCTGGGGCAAACCATCGCCAAGGCGGCGGCCGAGGTGATCGACGGCAAATTCGACGACAACTTCCCGCTGGTCGTCTGGCAAACCGGGTCCGGCACCCAGTCCAACATGAACGCCAACGAGGTGATCTCGAACCGCGCCATTGAAATGCTGGGCGGGGTGATGGGGTCGAAAAAGCCCGTCCATCCCAATGACCATGTGAATATGGGCCAGTCGTCGAACGACACCTTTCCCACCGCCATGCATGTGGCCATCGGCATGATGGCCCGCGACGTGTTGCTGCCGGGGCTTGAAAAGCTGCACCTTGCCTTGGTCGCCAAATCCGAAGAATTCAAGGATATCATCAAGATCGGCCGCACCCATACCCAAGACGCCACCCCCCTGACGCTGGGTCAGGAATTTGGCGGCTATGCCCATCAGGTCGCCCAGGGCATCATGCGGGTGAACAAGATCCTGCCCGAGATCTATGAACTGGCCCAAGGCGGCACCGCTGTCGGCACCGGCCTGAACACCCGCGTCGGTTGGGACAGGCGTGTCGCGGCCCGTATCGCCGACATTACCGGCCTGCCCTTTGTGACCGCGCCGAACAAGTTCGAATCCCTCGCCGCCCATGACGCCATGGTGATGTTCTCGGGCGCGCTGAAAACTGTCGCCATGTCACTGTTCAAGAGCGCCAATGACATGCGGTTTCTGGGTTCGGGTCCCCGGTCGGGCCTGGGCGAACTCAGCCTGCCCGAAAATGAACCCGGCTCTTCGATCATGCCCGGCAAGGTCAACCCCACCCAGGCCGAGGCGCTGACCATGGTCTGCGCCCAGGTCATCGGCAATGACATGACCGTGGGGTTTGCCGGGTCACAAGGCCATTTCGAACTGAACGTCTTCAACCCGGTCATGTCCTATAACGTCTTGCAAAGCATGCAGCTTTTGGGGGATGCGGCGGGCAGCTTTACCGACAACATGGTCGTGGGCACCCGCGCCAATCTGGACCGCATCAACAAATTGATGAAAGAAAGCCTGATGCTGGTCACGGCCCTGGCGCCGACGATCGGCTATGACGCCGCCACCAAAGTCGCCAAGACTGCCCACAAGAACGGCACGACCCTGCGCGAGGAAGCCATCGCCCTGGGCTATGTCGATGGCGAGACCTTCGACCGTGTGGTCAGGCCCGAAGACATGATCGGGCCAAAGGGGTAATCTGTGGCCGAGCTTGTCAATCTGCGCCTTGTGCGCAAGCAAAAGGATCGCGCGGCGGCCCGCGCCACCGGGATCGAGGCGGCTGCCAAAAGCGGGCGGTCCAAAGCCTTGAAAGCCCTGGAAAAAGCCCGCGCCGAAAAAGCCCAGCGCGATCTGGACGGCAGTCGGCGCGAGGGTCAGGGCGGCAGCGATTAACCTCAAGTTAACCGAACTTCGAAATAACGCTGCAAGAAAGGTGCCCTATGCCCAACTTGCCCGTTGCCATCACACCTGACCGGTGGATCATTCAGCTATTTTCGGCCCGCGCCGCGGCTGAGGGCGGGATCGTTCGGCGCAGCGTTGCGGATGTGGAACGTTTGGTCGGACGGGATCGTTTGATACGAGAAGTAACACGACGCGGGTTCCGCGCCATCGAGAATTCGGGACAAATCATCATCTTTTGCAACCGTGACGATGTCCATGTCTTGCGCTAG
>JAYSWK010000456.1:0-3560 GCA_043718085.1 Rhodobacterales bacterium | reverse complement strand
TGCAACTTGGCCCAAATTTCTTCGAAGAAATTTGCAAATCTTTTCGAAAAGATTTGTCTTTGCAAGGCCGCCATGCCCCGCCCCGCCAAACACTCCCTCACCCTGCACGGCCACCGCACCTCGGTCTCGCTTGAGCCAGCGTTCTGGACCGAGTTTTGCCGCATCGCCAAGGATCGCGACCTTTCCGTCAACCAGCTTTCCGCTGAAATCGACGCAACCCGTGGCGATGTCGGCCTGGCTTCGGCCTTGCGTGTTTTCGTTTTGGCAACAGTCCGCAGGCCTTGACCAAATCACCCATTGCCCTTTCGCCCGCTTTGCCGCTAGGGTTGCTGCAAGCGGACCATTCGTCCGCGACAGAATTCTCTGCCCCCGCTCTGGCGCGACACCCGCGCCGAAAAGGGGCAGCCGGATAGGCCGCAAGGCCAGGAAATTGCCCGTTAGATCATTGATTTGCGGGTTTTTATGTGGGGTTCCGCAAGGGCCCCGAAAGAGAACCGCGATGAAACGCGCATTACCATTGGCGAAAGACGAGGGCTGCCCACTGGGCATTGTCCTGTCCGCGCCACAGCGCGCAATCGCCCGAACAAGCCGCCCTGTCACCTCGCTTCACGCCCCACCAGGGTGTGCGGTGTCGCGGGCACGGCGCAGTGAAAGCACATGTCCAAGAAAATGCTCATCGATGCCACCCATGCCGAGGAAACTCGGGTGGTCGTGGTTGACGGAAACAAGGTTGAAGAATTCGACTTTGAAACGCTGAACAAGCGTCAGCTTGCCGGAAACATCTATCTCGCCAAAGTGACACGGGTCGAGCCGTCGCTTCAGGCCGCCTTTGTCGATTACGGCGGCAACCGGCACGGCTTCCTCGCCTTTGCCGAGATCCATCCCGATTATTACCAGATTCCGGTGGCCGACCGCAAAGCCCTTCTGGAGGAAGAACGCGCCTACAACCGCGCCCAGGATGACGAGGACAACCGCCGTCCCCGGACCCAGCGCACGCCCCGCCCCGTGGCCGAAGCCACCAAACCCGCCGACGAGGTCCAGCATGAACCTCAATTCGGGGCCATGGATGTGGTGGACCTGGGTGATGACGGCGAAGCCGAGGCTTTGGTGCCGGTGACAAGCGGCAGCGATCAGCCCCAGGCTACCCACGACCATAACCACGGCCATGAACACGACCATGACCATGCCGACGAAGGGGATGCCCCTTTCCGGTCGATCGACCACGCCTCCGACACCGATGACGAGATCGAAAGCATTGCCGAAGAGGACGTGGCCGAGGAGATCAGCCATGCCCGCAAACCGCGCGCCCGGCGCTACAAGATCCAGGAAGTCGTCAAGGTCCGCCAGATCATGCTGGTCCAGGTGGTCAAGGAAGAGCGTGGCAACAAAGGTGCCGCCCTCACAACCTATCTGTCGCTGGCCGGTCGCTATTGCGTCTTGATGCCCAACACGGCCCGTGGTGGCGGCATCAGCCGCAAGATCACCGTGGCGGCCGACCGCAAGAAGCTCAAGGAAATCGCCGGCGAGATCGAAGTGCCGGAAGGTGCCGGTCTGATCATCCGCACCGCGGGTGCCAAGCGCACCAAGCCCGAGATCAAGCGCGATTACGAATATCTGATGCGGCTTTGGGAACAGATCCGCGAACTGACCCTCAAATCCATCGCCCCCGCCGCGATCTATGAGGAAGGCGATCTGATCAAACGCTCGATCCGCGACCTTTACAGCCGTGAGATCGACGAAATTCTGGTCGAGGGCGAGGCGGGTTACCGCACCGCCAAGGACTTCATGCGCATGATCATGCCCTCCCATGCCAAAGTCGTGCAGCCCTATCAGGACCAGATGCCGCTGTTCGCGCGCTTTCAGGTCGAAAGCTATCTGGGCGGCATGTTCAACCCGACCGTGCAGTTGAAATCCGGCGGCTACATCGTCATCGGCGTGACCGAGGCGCTGGTGGCCATCGACGTGAACTCGGGCCGTGCCACCAAGGAAGGCTCGATCGAGGATACTGCCCTCAAGACCAACCTCGAAGCCGCCGACGAGGTGGCCCGCCAGTTGCGCCTGCGCGACCTGGCTGGCCTGATCGTCATCGACTTCATTGACATGGAAGAACGGCGCAACAACCTTGCCGTTGAAAAGCGCATCAAGGACAAGCTGAAAACCGACCGCGCCCGCATTCAGGTCGGCCGCATCTCGGGCTTTGGCCTTCTGGAAATGTCGCGCCAGCGGCTGCGCCCCGGAATGCTGGAAAGCACGACCCAGCCCTGCGCGCATTGTCACGGCACCGGGTTGATACGGTCGGATGACAGCCTGGCCCTGCAGGTTCTGCGCGCGCTGGAAGAGGAAGGGACGCGCAAGCGGTCGAAAGAGGTCCTGCTCAAGGCCCCCATCGGCATCATCAACTTCCTGTTCAACCAGAAACGCGAACATCTGGCCCTGATCGAGGCCCGCTATGCCATGGCCGTGCGCCTCGAGGCCGACCCGACGCTGGTCAGCCCCGATTACTCGATTGAAAAGTTCAAGACGGCGACCCGCGTCGTGCCGACCAGCGCGGTGATTTCGGGCAATGCCAGCCTGATGGGCGCTGCGGTCGATGAATTTGAAGACCCCGATATCCCCGAGGATTTCGACGAACCCGAAGAAGATGTGGCCGAGGCCGAAGCCCGGCCCGCCCCCCGCGACGCTGCACCGCGCGACGCTGCACCGCGCCCCGAGGGCGAGGCTGGCAACGGCACCAAGAAAAAGCGCCGCCGCCGTCGCAAGAAAAAGCCGGGCACTGGCAACCAGACCTCTGGCAGCGTGACCGAAGGTCAGGCCAGCGATGCGGATGACGACGGCGACGAGGACGAAGGCGATGACAGCGCGGCATCTGCCGTGACTGCGGACGCCCCCGCGCCCGAGGCGGCACCGCAAGAAACCGCCGGGGGCCCGGTGAAAAAGACCCGCACCCGCGCACCGCGCGGCAAGGCTGCGGCCAGCGCCAAGGCCGCCGCTGTGGCAGCGCCGGTCGCCACCCCGGTCGACGCGGCACCCGCTGCCGCCGAGCCCGAGGTTGCCGTTGTCGCGCCACCCGCCGCCAAGACCAAGGCACCCGCTAAACCGCGCAGCACCGCGTCGCGGGCCAAAAAGCCCGCAGCGGCCGAGGCGTCGGCAGAGGCGGCCAGCTTCCCCGCCGATCCCGGCCTGACCGCACCCGAACCTGCGGCCGCACCGGCGACGCTGCAACCTGATCCGCAGGACAAGCCCACCGAACCCGTGGCAAATGCTGCCGTGGCCGACGATCCCGACAAGCCCAAGCGCAAGGGCTGGTGGTCGCTCGCCCGCTGAAAGATGCCTGAATAGACAAGGGCGGCTGAGTGATCAGCCGCCCTTGTCTTTTTTGCTGCGAGGCAGGATGTCTTTCCGAAAGACATCCTGTTTTTCCCGTGTTTCACAACAGGTTGCCGTTCTCCGTTAGCCGCGAATTAGAGCGTGTCTGGTTTTGATGGAAACACTCTTATCGAAAAACGCGTTCGAGCCTTGGCGAGAGGCAGCGGTTTTCGATTCAACCGGAACCAGACACG